>DXXH01000016.1:0-10098 GCA_019416395.1 Clostridiales bacterium | reverse complement strand
GGCAGCGTCAGATGTGTATAAGAGACAGGTGGTGGTCAGCCAAAGCCGCAATTTGTGCCTGATGGGTAATGCACAGCACTTGCCGGTCACGAGAGACTTGTTTGAGCTTCTGTCCTACCTTATTGGCTGCCGCACCACTGATCCCTGTGTCTACCTCGTCAAAAATCAAGGTATCCACTTTATCTTTCCCAGAAAGCACAGTCTTGATCGCCAGCATAATACGGGACAGTTCACCGCCAGAAGCGATCTTGGACATGGGTTTGGGTGGCTCGCCTTTGTTTGCGGAAACAAGAAATTGAATCCGGTCGCACCCCATGGAATACAACGGAACACGTTGTATTTCCGTTTCAAACTCAATCCCGGGCATATTCAAAAAGGCAAGCTCTTCCTTGACTTGACGGATAAACTGGGCGGATACAGCCTTGCGCTTTTCTGAAAGCTGCTTTGCCAACGCGATAGCACGATGTTTTTCCTCTTCATACAAGGACTCCAACCGTTCCCGCTCCTCGTCGGAAAATTCGATTTGGTGCAGTCTTTCACGGCAGTCCTCTAAAAAGGATAGAATTTTATCCTCACTGCCGCCGTATTTCAGCCCCAGTTTGTAGAGCAGATCCAACCGTTCCTCAATGGATTCCAGCAACTCCGGGTTGAAATCCACAGCGGTATTCCGCAAGATGACGTCTGCATCTTCCACCAGATAGCCGGCTTCCCGAAGCTTTTGAGAGGCTTCTTCCAATTCCGGAAGAAAAGCCGCCACCCGTTCCGCTTCTGAGGACGCCTGGGAAAGCCCGGACAGCAACCCTTCACGTTCTTCGTCCCCGGAAAGCAATTCCCGGAGAAGCTCCAAGGCGCTGGCGATTTTTTCGCTGTTGCGGATTACGTCCCGCTGGGATTCCAGCTCTTCCCGCTCTCCTTCCCGCACATTTGCCCCTTCGATTTCATCAATCTGATAGTGGAGAAGATCGGAAAGCCGTGCCTTTTCCCCTTCATCTGTTTGCAAAGCTTCCAATTGACGCTGGGTTTCCCGCAAACTGTGATAGGCGGTCTGATATTCGGACAGAAGAGATTCCAAGCCACCAAAACTGTCCAGATAGGTCATGTGGATCTCCGGAGACAACAGTTCATAGCTTTCATGCTGGCCATGAATGGTGATGAGTTTTGGCCCCAGTTGCTTTAGCATGGAGACTGTGGCCGGAGCCCCGTTTATTTTACATGGAGAACGGCCTTCCAACCGGATATCCCGCTGGATCAGCACAGAGCCGTCTTCTTCCCGAGGTATGGACAACTGGTTCAGCAGTTCCAGTATCTCCTCATCAAGACCGGTAAATAACGCCGAAACAGAAGCGCTGCTGGCGCCGGTACGTACCAGCTCTTTGGAAGTCCGCTCTCCCAAAACAGCATGGATAGCGTCGATAATCATCGATTTTCCTGCGCCAGTCTCACCGGTCAAAACCGTGAATCCCTGGTCCAGGTCAATGGACGCCTTCTCGATAACGGCGATATTGTGAATGAATAATTGTGCAAGCATTTCTTCACCTATTGATCAGCTTCCGGAATTCTTCCTGTGTTTCCAGGGCGTCTGCGTCTGTACGGCAGACGATGAAAATGGTATCCTCTCCTGCCAAAGTCCCCACAAAACCGGGCCAGTGCATGGAGTCCATAGAGGCGCATACTGCTTGTGCCATTCCGGTCATGCAGCGGATTACCAGCATATTTTGAGCTGCTTCCACAGAGAGAACAGAGTCAGCGAAAAAGGAATAGAATTTAGAGGACATATCGCTGATATTTTCACTGCCAGTGGAATAGCGGTATTTTCCTGTACGGGAAAGTGTTTTCACCAGGCGCAGTTCCTTGATATCCCGGGACACAGTGGCCTGGGTCACATCAAAACCACTTTCCCGCAAGTAGCGGAGAAGCTCATCTTGGGTATCAATGTCGTATTCTTTAATCAATTCCAGAATTTTCGCGTGCCTTCGAGTTTTCATTGGTGAGAACCAATCCTTTCTGGCGAATACGCCGTTTTTTCATTGCCTATGGATACAAACACAGTCATTGCCGTGTTTCGATGATTTTCTGATTGAGAATGTCGTAAAAATCATAACCGCCCAAACGGATAAATCTGGCGAACCGGTCCGACGGAAAAAATCGTAAACAATCCTTGGTAAACACTTCCAACGGAGTTTCCCCGTCTACGGAAAGATACAGCTTTCCGATATTCTCCGGTATGTTCACTAAAAGCTGGGACTCCGCTCCAAAAATCACACTCCGGTTAAATAAGGAATGGGGACAAATGGGGGTATATACCAGGCAATCCATATTGGGTTCTATGACCGGTCCACCTGCGGAAAGAGAGTAGGCAGTGGACCCGGTGGGAGTAGCCACAATAAAGCCGTCCGCTCTGTATCGGTAAGAACGGTGACCTAAAACCATTTGATAATCGATGATTTTCGCAGGTTCACCGGAAAGAACTGCGTCGTTCAAAGCATAGAAATGCTGGCACTGACCGCCGGACGAAAGTTCTACTCCCAGCATTAGCCGGCGTTCTTCCAAATACTCCCCTTTTACCAGGTTTGCCAAAAGGGAAAGCTCATGGCGTTCCACTCCGGCGGTAAAGCCTAAAGTACCGGCATTTACACCCAAGATTGGTTTGTCCATGGAAGCCGCTAGCTTAGCGGTGTGAATGATGGTACCGTCTCCGCCGATAGCGATGAACAGATCACAGGAAATCAAGGACTCCTCTACCCGTTCCTGATACATACCATGGGCGGTAAACAGATCTGTTTTGAGGACAGTTTCACAACCGCACCCTTCTAAGATTTTCAGCACTTCATCGGTGCATGCTTGGGCGGCCTCTTTTGTCAAATTGGGTACAACAGCGATTTTCATAAACGTTCCCTTCTCTTTCCAGGCTTACAGCTCCCGGGCAGGGCGGTCCAAAGCCTGGTGGGAAGCTTCCACCACTTCTTTAGCGGTAGGTACGCCGGAAGCCTGGGAAGGCGAATCCGAGCGCTCCAAGTAGATCAAATATTCAATGTTTCCCTCAGGGCCTTTTACAGGAGAAAAGGTCAAACCCAGCACGGAAAAACCATTTTCAAGGGAAAACTGCCGGATTTTCTCAATCACTTCTTGGTGGACGGCTTGATCCCGGACCACACCTTTCTTTCCCACTTTTTCACGGCCAGCTTCGAACTGGGGCTTGATCAGGCAAACTGCCTGGCCACTTCTCGCCAGCAAGGGACGTACGGCGGGAAGAATGATTGTCAAGGATATAAAGGACACGTCCACAGAGAAGAAGTGAATTTCCTCGGGGATTTGCTCCCTGGTCAAATACCGAGCATTGGTGCGTTCCAAATTTACCACCCGTGGATCGGTGCGCAGGCTCCATGCCAATTGCCCGTAACCTACGTCTACCGAATAGACTTTCTTGGCGCCATTTTGCAACATGCAATCGGTAAACCCACCGGTGGACGCTCCCACGTCCATACAGATTTTATCCTGTAACGTAAGCCCAAATTCTTTCATGGCCTTTTCCAATTTTAAGCCGCCCCGGCTGACGTATTGTAATCCCTTGCCACGAACTTCCACCTGAGCGTCTTCTGGAAAAGTGTCACCAGGCTTATCTGCTTTCTGGTTATTCACGTATACCTGGCCTGCCATAATCAGGGTTTTGGCCTTTTCACGGCTTTCCGCCAAACCGCTCTCTGTCACCAGAATGTCAAGTCGTTTTTTCATGGCAGTCTCCTTGGTCTTGGGATAAAGTGTCACGGATCAGTTGTTCGATACCGTCCGTATTCAACCCCAGTGTCTCCAAAGAACGGAACATGGGGGCGTGTTTGATATAGGGATTTTCAATAGCGCGAAGATGGAACTGTCCTCTAAACCCTTGCTCTTCCAACAGGTATGAGAAATGCTCCCCGATTCCGCCCCGCTTGACGCCTTCTTCCAGGAAAAACACATGCTGACACGTGAGTGTTTCCTTTACAGCCTGGGGATCCAAAGGGATAATTCGGTTCAACTTTACCAGCTTTACCGGAATCCCGTCTTTTTCCAGGCGCTCCTTACACTCGGCAGCAAAGGAAAATACTCTGCCGAACGTGACAATACAAACAGGAGCGGATTCTTCCCCATAAACACTGACGGGATCTGTTGTGCTTTGGAAATATGCGGGCTTGTACAGCTCTTTCCCACGAGGGTACCGAATGGCGCATAATCCCTGACCTTTTTCCACTAAATAGGTAAGCTGGAGCCGCAGTTCCCGGAAATAAGACGGGGAATATACGGTGATGTTGGGTATTGTTTGCAAATAGGCGGTGTCGAACACCCCTTGATGGGTTTTTCCGTCTTCCCCCACCACTCCGGCCCGGTCAATGGCCAAAACCACCTTGGTGTTTTGCATGGAAATGTCGTGGATCAGTTCATCATACCCACGCTGCAAAAACGTGGAGTACACAGCAAAAACCGGCAACATGCCGCCGGCAGCCAATCCGCCTGCAAAGGTAACCGCATGTTCTTCGGAAATACCCACGTCAAAAAAGCGGTTACGGAATTCTTCCCGGAAGCCGCTTAGCCCGGTCCCGCTTTGCATAGCGGCCGTAATAGCGCAGAGCTTTTCGTTTTCCCTAGCCAAAGCACAAAGAGTTTTTCCAAATTCGTCAGAAAAACTCTGGGACTTCTCCCCGGTATCCCCGGTGGTCACGTCAAACCCGGAAAGGCCATGGTAGATAGTAGGGTCCTGTTCGGCATACTGGTAACCTTTTCCTTTGTAGGTGCGCACGTGAATCAACACAGGTTTGTGAATCAGTTTGGCAGTTTCCAGGGTTTCCGCCAACTCTTTGATATTGTGACCATCAAAGGGACCGTAATAGGCAAAGCCAAAGTCCTCAAAAATGGTGGAATTATAAAACACCCGCTTGATTCCCCGTTTCAACCGGCGCAAGCCACCTGCTACCGCCGCCCCCACAAAGGGAACCTTTTGCAGCGAGCGTTCCAAACGGTTTTTTGTCTTGATATACCCGGGCTTTGTCCGGATATGGCTGAGGTACCGGGCTATAGAGCCTACATTTTTGGAAATGGACATGGTATTGTCATTGAGAATGACAATCAAATTGCGATGTAGCCGTCCGGCGTTGTTCAACCCTTCGTAAGCCAGACCACCGGTCAATGCGCCATCTCCGATCACCGCAACCACATAGCCTTCTTTTCCCTGTAGATAGTTGGCCTCTGACACACCTAGGGCCGAGGAGATCGAAGTGCTGCTGTGGCCACAGGTAAACATGTCATAAGGACTTTCTTCCCGGCAGGGGAACCCTGCCAGGCCACCCTCTTTCCGTATAGTGGAAAATTCAGGATATCTGCCGGTCAGCAATTTATAGGGATAGCTTTGATGGCCCACGTCCCAGACAATGGTATCCCTGGGTGGTGAAAAGGCCAACCCCAGAGCTACTGTGAGCTCAACCACTCCCAGATTCGAGGCCAGATGCCCCCCGTTAGAGGAAACGGTGTCAATGATAACATGGCGCATTTCCTCGCACAAGGCCGTTAATTCCTCAGCGTCAAAGCCTTTGATATCTTCGGGGGAATGGATCTTTTCCAGCAAACTTGCCATAAAGAGACAACTCCTGTCCGGTCAGAGCAAATGGTGTTTCAGCTTAGCGGCTGTGACCGTGTTTTTTAGCAGCATAGCAATGGTCATGGGCCCTACGCCTCCAGGTACCGGAGTGATATACGAGGCGATTGGTTCCACCGCAGCAAAATCCACATCGCCGCAAAGTTTGCCGTTTTCGTCTCGATTCATGCCCACATCGATGACCACTGCCCCAGGACGCACCATATCCGCTGTGACAAAATGACTTTTTCCAACAGCGGAAACAAGAATGTCCGCCTGACGGGTAATTTCCGCCAGGTTTTTCGTCCTGCTGTGGCAAATGGTAACCGTACCGTTTTGATGAAGCAACAGCATGGCCATAGGTTTGCCTACAATGTTACTTCGGCCAATCACCACGCAGCGCTTTCCTTCCACGGAAATATCATAAGCTTTCAGCAGCTCCATGATTCCCGCAGGAGTGCACGGCAAAAATTGATAATCGCCAATCATGATTTTTCCTACATTGTAAGCATGAAAAGCGTCCACGTCTTTTTTGGGATCAATGGCTTCCACCACTGCTTCCTCGTCCAACCCTTTTGGCAAAGGAGATTGAACCAGAATGCCGTGAATGTCCTCTTTATGATTCAGCCTATCCACCAGAGCCAGCAATTCTTCCTGAGAAGTTTCCGCCGGAAGAGCGTATTCCTCGGAATAAATTCCGGTTGCCTGGCAGGCTTTTTTCTTGTTGTTCACGTAGATTCTCGAGGCCGGATCATCGCCCACAATAACTACAGCCAACCCTGGGCATATCCCTTGCGCTTTTAAGGACTCTACTTCTTGGGACACTTCTTCCCGCACCTTAGCGGAAACCATTTTTCCATCTATGCGCGTCGCCATTTTCATTCTCTTCCTTTCTCAGATCAGATTAAGGCTTCTCTTCTTCCTCAGCTTTCCCGGAATCTGCTTTGTCAGCTCCAGCTGTGTCTTTTTCCGCAGGTTTCTCCCCAGTCTCATCTGAAGAAGGCTCTGTGTCTTTCTCCTGGGAAGTCTCCGTGGCTTTTTCGTCTTTTTTCTCTTCGTCGCCGAAAATTTCTTTCAGATCCTCTTCGGGAAGATCGCCAAAAATCGTGCTGGGAACGTGTTCTTCCTCAGTTTGGGGAGCAGCTTCCGTCAGACCTACTGCTTCCATCACATGGGGATCCCCACATCCGGTCAGGCTGGTTTTACGGCGGAACACAATGAGCAGGATAATACCGGCAATCACGCAAACAGCTGCAATTACCTGGGAAACCCGGAGATTGACGCCGGGAATCATCAAGCTGTCTGTACGCAATCCCTCAATGAAGAACCGGCAGAACCCATACCAAACAATGTACAACAGGAAGGTTTGGCCGTCATACCGGCGGAATTTCCTGGTAAAAACATGGAGCAGGACAAACCCCAAAAGGCAAAGCAAAGACTCATACAAAAAGCAGGGATGCACATTCCCGTCAACCACACGGGCGGTATTGTCGCTATACATGCCCCAGGGCAGATCCGTAGCACTGCCAAAAGCTTCCTGATTGATAAAATTCCCCCAGCGGCCTACAGCCTGTCCAATAAGGAATCCCAGAGAGGCGATATCCAGTACCGCGGTAACCTTCAGCTTACGGAACCTGGCCATCAGGCTGCCAAAAACCACAGCGCCGATCAATCCACCATAGATGGCTAAACCGCCATCGTGAATTTGAAAAATTTCCGCCGGGTTTTTCAAGTATTTATCCCCCGGGTAAAAGACAACATAGAACAGCCGCGCGAAAACAACTCCCGCGATCAATCCAACGATCACCACGTCAAACAAACGGTTGACGTCGATGTTCATTTTCTTACAGCTAAAGCTGGCGTAAATCAAGGCCAGCAAAAAGCCTGCCGCAATGATGATCCCATACCAATAGACGTGGAAACTGCCAATTGAGAAAGCAACTGTGTTCACAGAAAATTCCAATCCCAAATTTGGAAAAGAGATTTGATGCGTCATAGGTGATACCTCCTTCCGGCGTGGCAACCGGTTTCTTTATTGTTCGATGGGCCAGATGGTAGAGAGCACACTTTGCTCTTCCCGGAATATTTTCTCCAGCTTCTCAGCCCCGTCCTCAGGACGGACATTTGCCAGAGCGTCGATATACGTGAATAGCTCCCGGCCCTTCAAGGACATATTCACCAAGCCGTTGGCGATACTCCCGGTACTGTTCAAACTGGCAATGATTTCACCATACAGGGCGCGTTTGGAGCGCTCAAAAGCTTCCAGAGGAATTCCCTCTTTACGGAACCGTTGCGCTTCCCGCAAAATGGCTTGGGCTACTGCTTGTGGATCCTTGGATTCTCCCGAAAACATCACCGTGGCATATCCGCTGCCCTCAAAATATTCGTAAGAAAAGCTGGATTCATTGATCAGTCCCCGATCCAGCAGATCGCGGAATAAGGACGAAGATTCCGAAGCCATAGTTTCCAGAAGAATTTCTGTAGCAGCCAAATCTTTTTCACTGCGAGGCTTGCTTCCTTCCGGTTCTTTAAAGCCAAATTGGAAGAGAGGCAGCGCCACAGAAAGACGTTCCTCCACCTGGGCATTTACCACAGAATCGGGTTCTTCCGGGAATACCCGGCGCACAGTGACAGGCTCTGCGGGTTTCAAAAGTTTGTCACAGGTTTCCAGTACCTTTTCCGTGTCAAAATTTCCGGCCAAGGCAAGGACCATATTTCCCAGGTTATAAAACGTATGATAGCAGCGGTACAACAAATCCGGTGTGATCTTTGCGATGCTCTCCACCGTTCCGGCGATATCCTCACGAATGGGGTGACTGTGATACATGGCTTTTAAATAGTTGAACATCACACGCCACTGAGGGTCGTCGTCGTACATTTTAATTTCCTGGCCAATGATTCCCTGCTCTTTTTGGACGGTTTCATCTGTAAAGTAAGGAGACTGTACAAAGTCCAAAAGAATTTCCAAGGAATCGTAAAGCTTATCGGTACAGGAAAAGAGATAACACGTGGATTCAAAGGAAGTAAACGCATTTGCATTGGCACCTGTTTTTGCAAAACGGTCAAAGGCGTCCCCTTCTTCACTTTCAAACAGTTTGTGCTCCAAGTAGTGGGCAATCCCTTCCGGAACGGTTTCCGGGGCAGGTTCATCACTGCGCTGGAAACAATTGTCAATGGAACCGTACCGGGTACCGAATACCACGTAGGTAGTGCTGCAATGCTCTTTGGGATACAGTAAGATTGTCAATCCAGAAGAATGTTTGATCCGGGTATAACAATCCCCCACCCGTTCACCCCGAAAAGTTTCGGCAACAGTCTCAGCCATGGCTCCGATCTCCTTTCAACGTGTAAACAGAGGCTGGATACAGCCTTCCCGCTGCTTCAACCACTTGATCTCTTGTATAGGTCATAAGACGGTCCGCAGCCTCTTCCGGGGAAAGAACCAAGCCCCCAAAGTATTGGCCCAAATACCAGTTTTCCACTTGATAAAGGGAATCGCCTACGGAGCGGAGACTATTTTTCAGCGCAAGTTTGGCAGACAACAGCTCTTCTTCCGTCAGCTCACCCCGCTGAAGTGCCTGAAGCTGCTCCTGAATCGCTTCTTCCGCACGCTCCAGATTTTCCGTTTCCACACCGCTCTCAATATACATCGCCCGGCTGTTTAAGTGCATACCAGCGGAACAGTAATAGCACAGGCTCATTTTTTCCCGAACATTTTGGAACAACTTAGAACTGGGTACACCGCCCAGCACAGTCGCCATCAGCCAAAAGAGCAATTTTTCTTTTGGGTCGTAGTCCGCCCGGTATCCCATAGAAAGCTTCGACTGAGATAAAGGCTGCTCCTCAACCAAACGACGGATCTCTTGAGGCTTTTCAAAAGCCAATATCCCCGTCTTACGGGATTGTCCTACCCCTTCGAATCGGGAACGGAACAGATCCGGGTCGGGTTCACAATCGCCCAACACATAAAGCTCAAATTTTGCGGTACGAAGCACTTCGTCCCATGCGGCAGTTACGGCTTGGCGGTCCAGATTCTCCATATCCTCTTTTGTCCCATAGCAATTCAGTCCAGCGTTCTGCCCCTGGAATAAAAGCTCTTCACTGCGGCGGTGAGCATAAACCATTTTATCGTTGTACTCGGAATCAATCAGCTCCAACAACTGCCGTTGCTTTTGCTGAAACCCGTCCAAGGGAAACAAACCATCACTGTCCTTTAACGGGTCAAACAACATGTCAAAAAGCAGACTGGTCAACTGGGCGGTCATATTCTCGCCGCCAAAGGCGTACCGGTTGGAAATACCATTGGCAGACAGGGTCAACACCTGGTAATCCCCTATTTTCTGCACACTGCTATTGATGGAAGCGCCATAAAGCTGGGCCATACGGCGGTTAAAAGAGGTAAAATCAGGATACTCCCTTGTAACCCGGCTCACCAAAGTGGGTAGGATCGCATTGCGGGAAGCCGTGGCTTTTTCCAAAGGTACAAACATGTC
>DXXH01000015.1 GCA_019416395.1 Clostridiales bacterium | reverse complement strand
GGTCTATACAAGAAATGTCAGCAACTCTGTAGTTTGGGTGGGCGGCAGCGACCGCCGTCTGGCCCTGTTTGAGAATTTGTTCCCCATTCCCCGGGGAGTCTCCTACAACTCCTACATGATTTTGGACGAAAAGACCGCTTTGCTGGACACGGTAGATTCTTCCATTGCCCTGCAATTCATCGAGAACGTCCGGGCCACTTTGGGTGACCGGCCCCTGGATTACCTGATCGTCAACCACATGGAGCCCGACCACTGCGCCACCATCGAAATGCTGCTGCCCTACTATCCCAATCTGAAGATCGTAGGCAACCAGAAAACCTTCCAGATGATCCGCCAATTCTACGATTTTGACGTGGACAAGCACGCCTTGGTGGTGAAAGAGGGCGACGCTCTGGAGCTGGGCGAGCATACGCTCCGGTTCTACACCGCTCCCATGGTTCACTGGCCGGAAGTGATGGTGTCCTACGAGGAAAAGGAAAAGATCCTGTTCTCCGCCGACGCTTTTGGCACCTTCGGAGCTGTGGACGGCGCCCTGTTTGACGACGAGGTCAACTTTGACAAGGATTGGCTGGTGGACGCCCGCCGGTATTATGGCAATATTGTGGGCAAATACGGCCCTCAGGTGCAGGCGGCTTTGAAGAAGCTTTCCGGCCTGGATATTGCCACCATCTGCCCTCTCCACGGGCCTGTGTGGCGCATCGATCTGGGCTACTTGCTGAATAAATACGATCTGTGGAGCCGCTATGAGCCGGAAGAAAAGGCCGTGGCCATCTGCTACGCTTCCATGTACGGCAACACGGAAAACGCTGCCAACTTGCTGGCCAACTCCCTGGCCGAAGCTGGTGTGAAGAACATCGCCATGCACGACGTGTCCAGCACCCACGTATCCGACTTGATCGCCGAGGTGTTCCGGTGCAGCCATCTGGTATTGGCCGCCCCCACTTACAACAATGGCATCTATCCCGCCATGTACAACTTCCTGCATGACATGGAAGCGTTGCAGTTGCGCAACCGCACCGTGGGTCTGATTCAGAACGGCACCTGGAATCCTGCCAGCGGCAAGCTGATGCAGGCCGAGCTGGAGACCATGAAGGACATGCGCATTCTGGAACCTGTGGTCACTTTGAAGTCCTCTCTGAAGGCGGACAGCAAAGAACAGCTGGAAGCTTTGAAAGACGCCATTGTGGCTTCCCTGTAAAACTTTTACTTCTATACGAACGAAAAAGAGAGCTCTGGGAACTTCCCGGAGCTCTTTTTATTGTTGCTTTATAGCAACAATAAAAAACAGGGGCGGCCCAAAGCCGTCCCTGTTCTTTTAGGATAATCTGTTTTTAAAATCCTCATACCCAAAGGAGCGAACCACTTCCACTTCCCCATTTTCCCGGCGAAGGGCAATGGTAGGCAGATTCATGCCGTTAAAGGTATTGGTTTTCACCATGGTGTACAGAGCCATATCTTCCAACACGATCTGGCTGCCCTCTGTCAAAGGCTGGTCAAAGGAATAATCCCCGATCACGTCCCCAGCCAAGCAGGTGGGGCCAGCCAGCCGGTAGGTATGGGCCTTTTCCCCAGGCTTTCCCGAATCCCGCACAGGGGGACGATAGGGCATTTCCAACACGTCCGGCATATGACAAGCAGCGGAAGTATCCAGAATGGCAATATCCATGGCGTTGTGCACCACTTCCAACACCGAGGATACCAGGAACCCGGCATTCAGCACCACTGCTTCTCCCGGTTCCAAATAGACTTCCACTCCGTATTTCTCCCGGAAATGCTTCACCACCCGGATCAGCCGCGGTATATCGTAGCCCGGACGGGTAATGTGATGCCCCCCGCCCAGATTGAGCCATTTCATGGAAGGAAGGAATTCCCCAAACTTGTCCTCAAAGGCAGCGGCAGTGATTTCCAACGCATCTGAGTCCTGTTCACACAAGGTGTGGAAATGCAGCCCATCCAGCAAAGGCAGCAGCTCCGGGCTGAAATATTCCCGGGTGGTTCCCAGCCTGGACCCGGGAGCGCAGGGGTCATAAATGGCATGGTCTTCCTGGGTGGAGCATTCCGGATTCACCCGCAGCCCCACTTGCTTTCCCGCCGCTTTTGCCCGGGGGCCAAACCGCTGAAGCTGCCGGGGAGAATTGAATACAAAATGATCGGCGTAGGTGAGAAGCTCTTCCCACTCCTGTTCCTGATACGCCGGGGAAAACACGTGGACTTCCCCAGGGAATTCCTCTTTGCCCAGCCTTGCCTCAAACAAACCGCTGGCGGTGGTGCCGGAAAGGTACTGGCTAATCAGCGGATAACAGGCAAACATGGAAAAAGCCTTCTGGGCCAAAAGGATTTTACAACCTGCCTCTTCCCCTACCTGGCGGAGCAATTCCAGGTTTTTCTTCAACAGCCCTTCGTCCACCAGGAAATAAGGGGTATGCAATTTCTCTCCCATTTAGTCCACCAACGCGGGAGAATCGTCGATCTGCCAAGGCAGGCCCCATTTGTTCAGGGCATCCATATAGGGATCGGGATCGAACTCTTCCACAGTATAAACACCGGGCTTTGTCCATTTTCCAATGAGCAGCATCATAGCCCCTACCATGGCGGGCACGCCAGTGGTATAGGAAATGGCCTGGGAGCCCACTTCTTTATAGCACTCCTGATGGTCACAGATGTTGTAAATATAGGCGGTCTTTTCCTTGCCGTCCTTCTTGCCGGTGAAAATGCAGCCAATGTTGGTCTTGCCCACGGTGCGGGGTCCCAGGGTAGCCGGGTCCGGCAGCAAAGCCTTCAAGAACTGAATGGGAACGATCTGGTGGCCCTCAAATTCCACAGGCTCCGTGGAGAGCATGCCCACGTTCTCCAAACACTTCATGTGGGTGAGATAGCTCTGACCAAAGGTCATGAAGAACCGGATCCGCTTTACGCCGGGAATATTTTTCGCCAAGGACTCGATTTCCTCATGGTGCAGCAGGTACATATCCTTCTGGCCCACCTGGTCAAAATTATATTCCCGCTTGATGCTCATAGCAGGGATCTCCACCCAGTGGCCGTTTTCCCAATAGGATCCGGGGGCGGACACTTCCCGCAGGTTGATCTCCGGGTTGAAGTTGGTGGCAAAGGGATAACCGTGATCGCCACCGTTGCAGTCCAGAATGTCGATGGTATCGATCTGGTCAAACAGGTGCTTCTGGGCGTAGGCGCAATAGGCCTGGGTAACGCCGGGATCAAAGCCGGTGCCAAGCAGGGCGGTCAAGCCGGCCTTTTCAAATTTATCCTTATAGGCCCACTGCCAGGAATAGTCAAAGTAGGCAGAGAAGCCCTCTTCCTTGCAGCGCTTCTCATACACTTCCCGCCAAGCAGGATCGGTGATATCCTCGGGCTCGTAGTTGGCGGTATCCAGATAATTGACGCCGCATTCCAAACAGGCGTCCATAATGGCCAGATCCTGGTAGGGCAAAGCGATGTTCATCACCAAGTCGGGTTTGTACTCCCGAATGAGGGCAGCCACTTGGGAAGCGTCATCGGCGTCCACCTGGGCAGTGGTGATTTTGGTAGCGGTTTTCCCTTCCAAATCGGCTTTCAATGCGTCGCACTTGGATTTGGTGCGGGACGCGATGCAAATTTCGGTAAAAACGTCGCTGCACTGGCAGCACTTGCGGATAGCCACATTGGCCACGCCACCACAGCCGATGATCAAAACTCTGCTCATAGAAAACAACTCCTTTATAATGTGATAACAACAGAACGCGAAGCGCGTATAAGTTTTTGCGGTACGTTCAAAGGGCGACTTAGCCTCTTTTCAAAAAACTGCGACCTTCTGGGCGGTGTTAAAGCCATGGGACTCTGCCCTGCTACTTGTCTGCCGGCTCGGTCGTTGGACAGCGTGTCACAGACACGCAACACCCTTTTGAAAAGTCTAGCGAAACTTTTCCGCCGCTGCGCGGTTTCTTTTCTTTCTTACTGCAACGCCAACAGCATTTCCCTTACGATCTTACAAGCAGCCATGGTACTGACACCGCTCTGGTCACAAGGGGGACTTAACTCGTTCACGTCACAGGCGATCACGTTGGCCTTTTGACACACCAGGGTAACGGCTTTTCGAAGCTCTTCAAAGCTGACCCCGCCAGGCTCCGGGGTGCCTGTTCCGGGGAACACCCCTGGATCCAGCACATCCAGATCCAAAGTGAAGTACAAGGGCGTATCCCCCAGCTGGTTCAACACCTGTTCCAGACCGTTCAAGTCGAATTTATGGGTGGAAACATGGTCCTTTCCCCAGCGGAATTCTTCCCGGTCTCCGGAACGAATGCCAAACTGGAAAATCTTCCCGTCCCCCGTCAATTCCCAGCACCGGCGCAGCACACAGGCATGGGACAGTTTCACGCCTAAATAGTCGTCCCGCAAATCCGCGTGGGCGTCAAAATGGAGAATATGCACCTGGGGGCAGCGCTGAAACACTGCTCGAAAGGCTCCCAACGTCACCAAATGCTCCCCGCCCAGCAGGAAGGGCCGTTTACCTGCGTCGAAAATCGCTCCCGCACGCTCCTCAATCTGGTCCAGGGACATGGCGGCGTCCCCCAAGGGAAGCTCGATATCCCCGCTGTCAAACACAGGGCCGTCTTCCAGGTCTTTGTCCTGGTAGGGACTGTAGCTCTCAATGCCATAGGACTCCCGCCGAATCGCCCCGCTGCCGAACCGGGAACCGGGCCGGTACGAAGTGGTGGAGTCAAAGGGCGCGCCGAACAGCACGGTTTTGGCTTCTTCAAATTCCTTATCGCAACAGAGAAAAGTCTCCACATTTTTATTCCACATGTTTCAAAAGCTCCTCTACATAGGCCGGGATATAAAAAGCGCCTTTATGCAGGGTGGTGGTGTAATACCGGCATGGGATTCCCCGCATATTCCATTTGGTTTCCTGCAAATCTTTCAAGGGGTGGTACTTCTTCGAGGCAAATCCGAACAGCCAATGCCCCGAAGGATAGGTGGGGATATGGGCCTGATACACCTTGCTGATGGGAAAACTCTCCACAATATTTTTGTGGGCCCGCTGACAGGCCGCCGCGTCTTCCGGGTAAAAAGGACTTTCATGCTGGTTGATCAGAATGCCGTCTTCCTTCAAGGCCTTATAGCAGTTGCCGTAAAACTCCCGGGTAAACAACCCTTCCCCCGGTCCAAAGGGATCGGTGGAATCCACGATGATCAGATCGTACTCATTCTCCCGGGACCGGATATACTTCAACCCGTCCTCATAGTGGATCGTCACCCGGGGGTCGTCCAGACGGCAGGCCGTCTGAGGCAGGTACTTCTTGCACACCTCTACCACCAAGGGATCGATTTCCACCATGTCGATATGCTCCAGATCCCCGTACTGGGTCAGCTCCCGGATCACGCCCCCGTCCCCGGCGCCGATGACCAGCACTTTTTTGACACAGGGGTGTACCGCCATGGGCACATGGGTGATCATTTCGTGGTAGATGAACTCGTCTTTCTCCGTGAGCATCATGTATCCGTCCAGCGTGAGAAACCGTCCAAACTCCGGGGAATCAAACACGTCAATGCGCTGGAACTCGCTTTTCCCGCTGTAGAGCTGCCGGTCCACCCGAATGGAAAATTTCACGTGAGGCGTATGGTGTTCTGAAAACCAAAATTCCACTGCTTTAATACACTCCCTTCAACACGTTCAGCCGCCGGATATCCGGATCTTCCGGTCCGGTCATGCTGCAACCCTTTTCCTTGGCGTACCGAATGTATTCCACAATTTTTTCCGTGATCCGCTCCCCGGGGGCCAGAATGGGAATCCCAGGGGGATAGCACATGACAAACTCACTGCACACATGCCCGGCGGATTCTTCCAAAGGCAGCGAGGTTTTTTCCGCATAAAAGGCGTCCTGGGGAGAAAGCACCACTTCCGGCTCAATGTATTCCTGCCGCATCAATCCAGCGGCGTCGGTCTTGCCAAACCGTCTCCGCACCTCGGACAAAGCGCTGACAAGCCGTTCGATTTCCCGGGGCCTGTCCCCAATGGACAGGTACGCCAGAAAGTTGCCCAGATCGCCGAACTCGATCTGGATATCGTATTCGTCCCGCAGCAGGTCATAAACCTCGATACCGGCCAAGCCCACGTTCAAGGTGTTGACGGAAAGCTTAGTCCGGTCGAAATCGAACACGCTGTCCCCATTGATGATCTCCTGGGAAAAGGCGTAATACCCGCCGATTTGGTTGATCTCTTCCCGGGCGTAATCTGCCAGGCGCACCACCTGGGCAAAGGCTTCCTTGCCCCGCAGGGCCAGGTTCCGCCGGGAGATATCCAGGCTGGAAAGCAAAAGATAAGACCCACTGGTGGTCTGGGTCAGGTTGATGATCTGCCGCACATGGCCTTCCTGCATGGCGGGGCCTGTGAGAAGCAGAGAACTTTGTGTCAGGCTGCCGCCCGACTTGTGCATGGAAACCGCCGCCATATCCGCTCCCGCCGCCATGGCGGACATGGGCAGTTGGTCGCTGAAATAGAAATGGGTGCCATGGGCCTCGTCGGCCAGGCAGAGCATGCCATGGTCGTGGGCCATCTGGGCGATGGCCTTCAAATCGGAACAAATTCCGTAATAGGTAGGGTTGTTCACCAAAACCGCTTTGGCATTGGGGTGAGCCTTTATGGCCCGTTCCACGTCTTCCCGGCGCATACCCAGGGGAATCCCCAACCGGTCGTCGCAGGCCGGGTCCACATAGACAGGCACCGCTCCGCACAGCACCATAGCGCCCATAACACTGCGGTGGACATTCCGGGGCAGAATGATTTTCTCCCCCCGCTTGGCCACGGAAAGAATCATGGCCTGCACGGCCGAGGTGGTGCCCCCCACCATCAAAAAGGCGTTGGCCGCCCCAAAGGCTTCCGCCGCCAGCTGCTCCGCTTCCCGGATCACGGAAACCGGGTGGCAGAGGTTATCCAAAGGCTTCATGGAATTGACGTCCATGCGCACACACTGTTCTCCCAAAAGAGCCGCCAGCTCTGGGTTTCCCCTTCCCCGCTTATGTCCCGGCACGTCGAAGGGCACTACCCGCCGGCGCTCAAATTCCCGCAGCGCCTCGTAAATAGGCGCCCGCTCCTGTGAAAGCATTCAGACCTTCTCCTTTCAAGGCACGCAAAGGCGGCTTTTCCCCAGAGGACCCTGTCCATCGTTCTCACTGGCTGTTTTGGGTCCTGGGGCGCCGCCGTCAATGCTGTCAATAAATATTCCGGCCGCTGAAAATCTCGATCATTTCCCGGCGCAGGTTTTGCATGATCTCCAGCCGCACCCGGGGGGGAAGCTCATACACGTCGGTATTGAACAGATAATTTTGCAGGTCAATGTCCTTCACCATCATCTTGGTGTGGAACAGGTTGGCCTCGTACACATTGATATCCACCGCGTCGTACCGGCGCAGTGTTTCCGGGTCAATATAATTCTGTATGGACGCCACCTCATGGTCCAAAAACAGCTTTTTGCCGTCCAGGTCCCGGGTGAAGCCCCGCACCCGGTAATCCATGACAATGATATCCGAGTCAAAAGAGCCGATCAAATAATCCAAGGTGGACAAGGGGGTGATCTCCCCGCAGGTAGCCACGTCGATATCCACCCGGAACGTAGCCAGACAGGTTTCCGGGTGATATTCGGGATAGGTATGCACCGTCACGTGGCTTTTATCCAGGTGGGCCAGCTGGGTCTCCCCCACCGGCACCATGGACCCCTCAGCGATGAGTATGGTCACCGACGCCCCCTGGGGATCGTAATCCTGCCGGGCGATATTCAGCACCTTGGCCCCGATTTTCTCCGTCAGGGTGGTGAGGATATTGGTCAGCCGCTCCGAATTGTACTGCTCGTCGATATAGGCGATGTAATCCCGTTGCTCCCGGGAAGTCTTGGCGTAACACACATCGTAAATGTTAAAGCTCAGCGCCTTTGTCAAATTGTTAAATCCGTAAAGTTTCAGTTTTTCTCCCATGCCCCATACCCCTTCACAAAATGAAGTAAACTATAAAAAAAGCGGTACGCTCAAAGCGCACCGCTTGTAAGGCTCTTCGTGTGTTCCAAAAGCGCCCGGGAACAAACCCCGCGTCCCCTTATTTCCCAATCCGGGGAACGGGCAAGGCATCTTTCTGGTTTCCAGTGCAAATACTCACTTTTACCACGCTTATTGACCTTTTACAAGTTGATGCGCAGCACATGCGCCGGTTATAAAGTGACCAACTTATAAAATTGAGCTTTTAACTCAATCAATAAGGACGAAGGAAATCTGTTTTCAAAAAACAAATTCCAAATCCCCGTCCATCGGCAATCGACCCGGCTGTCCGTATGGCCTTAACCCAACCCTGGGTGGTCTTAGAGAAAATATTTGCATGGATTTTCAGAAAACTGTTCTCCCATGACAGATTAAGTATATCGGGAAACAGTGCTGTTGTCAAGCCGAAGATTTTGGCGTTTGACGCCGAAAATTTGCCTGTCTCAGTCCTGGGCTTCCTCTTGTTCCGGAGAGGTCAAACAGATGGGGACACCATTGACTTCCACACCGCCTTCGGCACGGATCAAAATGTACCCCGCCCCGTCGATGATCCTGGTTTCCACCAGATCGCTGCGCTCCGGATTCACCCGAATAGTCACGTCCGGGGTACGGACTTCAAACTGCTTTTTATCCACCAGATTCTGGGGGCAAAGCCGGGCGTCCGTCCCGAATTCTTCCTCAAACCGCTGGGCAAAGGCTTCCCGGTGTTCTTCCTCCACCCCGCTGGCAGAAAGGACCATCTCCAGCGCTCCTTTGGACAGCACCAGAGGCTCGGGGTCTTTGTTCTCCTTGTGCTCTTCCATCATGTTCACCAAATGCCCCTGCACCGACTGCATCACTTCCATGTTGCAATCCCCTTCCAGGGTATCCGCCAACAGGGCCTGGAACGTTTCCTTCTGGGTATCCGCCGGCGGGGGCAATTCCCGGCGGAACAGCACATCCACCAGCTCCTGATGGCTTTCGGCGGTATTCTTGGTGTAGTACAGGGTTTCATACAGATTGGCGCAACGGTCGTCAAACGCCGGGAACAAAAATCCGGCTTCTGGGGGGGACACAAGCCAATCCACGTCCCGGTTGCGGAACATGTTTTCCGGAATATGATAGCTCAGCACCGGCTTTGTCTGCTTGACCGGACACAGGCTGCACAGAATATAGGAATACACCGTTTCGGAAGCATCTTCCAGACTGCCGCCATCCTTGGCCCGGTAGGGTACGTCATAGGAATCGTAGGCCAGCAAAATCAAATACCCGGTCTCTAGCCGGAAGCTTTCCGCCACCTGCTGGAAAAATGCCCCAACCGCTTCTTCGTCCCGCAGCTCTGAATCCCGCAGCGTCATCAGCAGTTTATGTTCCGGACTGTCCACCACCTGAGCCGTGGAAAAAGACAGGTTGATCAAGTTGCGCCCCAATCCACCGGACAGCGTCCGCCGCAGCAGGGAGAGGAGATTTTCCCCCTCCTCCTGGGGCATCAGGGCTAAGGATTGGTCAAACTGGGAGACGATTTCTCCCTGGTCGCTGACATAGCAGCCCCGTACATGGGTGACGCTGCTCTTTTCCGGCCGGAATCGCCGCCGCAGCTCCGCCACTTCCTTCTCATTCATAGGAAAATCCTCCTTTTCGCGAACAATGGCTTTCATTATACCCCAAACCCAGGCTGTCCGCAAGAAAAAAGGCTCCCCAAAAAGAGAGCCTTTCCACCTTTGTGATGTTCAAATACGTCCCGCAATCCGTTTCCAAATCTTACCGCAGCGCTTCCCCGGCGGCTTTTTCCACCACAAGTCCTGCCTTGTAGCGCTGGATATACCTTTGGAACCCGTGCTGGTCTTCCGGAAGAGGATCCACGCAGTCTCCAGAGGCGCCCGAAAACACTTTGTGTTCCAAGTAATCTGCCAGGTTTTCCCCGGTTTGCCGGTTCTTCCTGTAGGCCGCCAGCAGGGCCATGCCCCAAGGACCGCCTTCCCCGGCGGTTTCCATCACGGCCACCGGCACCCCCAGCGCACCTGCCATCAGACGCTGGCCTACGCCTTTTGTTTTGAACAGGCCCCCATGGCCGTACAGCTTTTCCACCTGGACTTGTTCCTTACCAAGGAGCAGATCCATGCCGATTTGCAGCGTGGCCATGGCAGCGTACAGCTGAGCCCGCATAAAATTCCCCAGGCTCAGCTTATTCTCCGGTTGGCGCATCAGCAAGGGACGTCCCTCTTCCAAACCGGTAACCGGCTCCCCGGAATAACAGTTATAACTCACCAGCCCACCGCAATCCGGGTCCCCCAGCAACGCCTGGTGGTACAATAAGTCGTATAGATTCGATTTGCTCATTTTCGTTCCGGCGGCTTCCAGAAGCTGGCCAAACATCTTCACCCAGGCGTCCAGGTCCGAGGTGCAGGTGTTGCAATGAACCATGGCAACCGGCAAACCGTCCGGGGTGGTCACCAGATCGATTTCCGGATACACCCGGGACAAGGGCTTCTCCAGCACTACCATGGAAAACACGGACGTTCCCGCGGACACATTGCCCGTCCGGACCCGGACACTGTTTGTCGCCGCCATGCCGGTTCCGGCGTCCCCTTCCGGCGGGCACAGGGGCGCACCCGGTTCCAGAGTGCCGGTGGGGTCCAGCAGTTTCGCCCCTTCCTCAGTCAGGCAACCGGCGTCTTCCCCAGCGGGAACCACCTGGGGAAGGATCTCCAAAAGCTTCCAGGGCAGATGCGCTCCTTCTACCAGCTTATCGAACTTTGCCGCCATCGACCGGTCAAACCCGGCTGTGCTGCTGTCGATGGGGAACATGCCGGCGGCGTCGCCGATTCCCAACACCTTTTTCCCGGTCAGCTTCCAATGAATATATCCGGCCAGCGTGGTCAGGTAGGCGATGTGCCCCACATGGGCTTCTCCCAGGCGAATTGCCCGGTACAGATGGGCCACACTCCACCGCTGGGGAATATTGAAGCCGAAAAGATCCGTCAGCTCCGCCGCTTCTTTCTCGGTAATGGTATTCCGCCAAGTGCGGAATTCGCACACCTGGTTGCCTTCCTTGTCAAAAGGCAGGTATCCGTGCATCATGGCGGAAAACCCCAAAGCCCCCAGCTTCCGCAAAGGTTGGCCATAGGTTTTCTCCACTTCCTGAGCCATTTGGGCATAGGCGTTTTGGATTCCCATCCAAGCTTCTTCCATGGGATATGTCCACACCCCGTTCTCCAAACGGTTTTCCCAATCCCAGGCGCCGGACGCGATGGGGGTGTGGTCCGGGCCGATCAGCACCGCTTTAATCCGGGTGGAACCCAGCTCGATGCCCAACACTCCCTGGCCCTGGCGGACCGCCTCTTTGATTTCCTCTTGTTTCATCATCGGAAGTACCTCCGCAATTTATAAATTGGTACGTACATTTTATCACACCTTCTTTCAGATTGCATCTGGTTTTGTGAATTTTTTTCCCAAGCACCCCTTTTCGGACGCCCTATTTCTCTCCTACCCTGTCTTGTGGTCGTGTTAGGGATCTGGTATAATAAGTGAAGGCGCGGGCAACGCGTCTGTTTTTCTTGAGATCATAAATTTAGCGAGGGAATGGGAATGGGGAACAAAA
This sequence comes from Clostridiales bacterium, assembly GCA_019416395.1. Classification (GTDB taxonomy): domain Bacteria; phylum Bacillota; class Clostridia; order Oscillospirales; family Acutalibacteraceae; genus Acutalibacter. Next base: position 25,192 of record DXXH01000015.1, on the reverse strand, counting down.
TCGGTTTTGACAACGAACAATATCTGCGCACACAATCGGAGAAGATCCGGGAACGGATCCAACTGTTTGGCGGAAAGCTTTATTTAGAGTTTGGCGGGAAGCTCTTCGACGACTACCACGCTTCCCGTGTGCTTCCCGGCTTTCAGCCGGACAGCAAGGTAACCATGTTGTCTCAGCTGAAAGACCAGGCAGAAATCGTCATTGTCATCAACGCCTCGGATATTGAGAAAAATAAGGTCCGGGGAGATTTGGGCATCACCTACGATGTGGACGTGCTTCGTCTGATCGACGCATTCCGGGGGATTGGCCTGTATGTAGGCAGCGTGGTGCTCACCCAATTTTCCGCCCAACCTGCCGCAGAAGCTTTCCAAAAACGGTTGGAATCCCTGGGGGTGAAAGTGTTTCGCCACTACACCATTCCCGGCTACCCTTCCAACATTCCCTTTATTGTCAGTGACGAGGGCTTCGGCAAAAACGATTATGTGGAGACAAGCCGTTCCCTGGTGGTGATCACCGCTCCCGGACCGGGCAGCGGCAAAATGGCCACCTGCCTGAGCCAGCTCTACCACGAATACAAGCGTGGCGTGAAAGCGGGATACGCCAAATTCGAGACGTTCCCCATCTGGAACCTGCCCCTGAACCACCCGGTCAACCTGGCCTATGAAGCGGCTACCGCCGATTTAAACGATGTGAATATGATCGACCCCTTCCACCTGGAAGCCTACGGGGAAACCGCTGTCAACTACAACCGGGATGTGGAAGTGTTCCCGGTGCTCAACGCCATGCTGGAAAAGATCGCTGGGGAATCCCCCTACAAATCCCCTACGGATATGGGGGTGAATATGGCGGGCAACTGCATTGTGGACGACGAGGTTTGTCGCGATGCCGCCTGTCAGGAGATTATCCGCCGGTATTATAACGCGCTGTGCGACCAGCGTCAGGAAGGCGCGCCTGCCGGCGAAGAAGTTTACAAGGTGGAACTGCTGATGAATAAAGCCGGCATTTCCCCTCAGGACCGCCCGGTTATTGCCCCAGCTCTCCGCCGGGCTGAGGAAACCGGCCTGCCTGCCGCTGCCATTCAACTGCCGGACGGTCAGATCGTCACCGGGAAAACGTCCCCCTTGCTGGGAGCTTCCGCCGCGGCGCTGCTCAACGCTTTAAAGGCTCTGGGCGGCATTCAAAAGGATATCCACCTGATTTCTCCCATCATCATCGAGCCCATTCAAAAGCTGAAAACCAATCATTTGGGCAGCGTCAACCCACGGCTGCATACCGACGAGATCCTGGTTGCCCTGTCCATTTGCGCTGCCACCAATCCCACAGCGGAGCTGGCCATGGCTCAGCTGAAAAAACTCCGTGGGTGCGAGGCCCATTCCACGGTAATTCTCTCCCATGTGGACGAGGACATCTTCCGGCGTCTGGGTGTGAATCTGACATGCGAGCCCCAATACCAGTCCAAAAAGCTGTACCACAAATAATTCCAACGCTAACTTGAAAAAGGCGGCCGCTCGGCCGCCTTTTTTGCAACCAAACCTTTCTTTTAAGGATTCATATAGGCGGAGGGACAAAGGAGGGGAACCGATTTGAAAAAGGAGATGGACAAAAAGCTGCTGGCTGCCTTGCAAGCCCAGGAACCAAAAGGGCTGGAAACCGCCATCAACCGCTATAGCCCTTATGTGGCAGGGGTAATCCGAAAAATCCTGGGCAGCCTGGGCACCCGGGAAGATTTGGAAGAGCTGACTTCCGACGTGTTTGTGGCCCTTTGGCGATCGGCGGCTTTGCTCCGGGAAGACAGCGATTTGAAGCTCTGGCTGGGGGTTGTGGCCCGGAACAGAGCCTTGAAGCACCTGCGCAGTTTGCGTTTGGAACTTCCCTTGGAAGAGGAAATCCTCTCCGGCACGGAAGAACCACCCACCCGGTTTTGGGAACGCCGGGAAGAGGCACAGCTGGTGCGGGAAGCCGTCCTGAGTCTGGAACCCACCGACCGTGAAATCTTCCTGCGGCACTATTTCTGGCGTCAAGGGGTGCGCCGGATTGCGGCGGAGCTAAACATGAACGAATCCACCGTAAAAAGCCGTCTCAAGCGTGGCCGGGAGAAACTGGGAACGATTTTGAAAAAGGGGGACTTTTGATGAAACATCTGGACCATCTGCTGATTGAAGCATTCACTGAAGAGCTGGAAAACGTTCTCCCCACCCTTGTGGATAAATCCGCCATCACCGCCACCACTTTCCAAAAACTGGGACTGGAACAGCCTGGCAAACCAAGTCTCCAAGAAGAATGGGCAGCTCCCGTAACGCGCCGTCGTCGTCCCTGGGCGGTACTGGCTGCTTGCTTGGCGCTGGTTTTCCTGGCAGGGGCAGGATTGCTTTTGCGGCCCTTGCTGGTAAAACCTTCCTCTTCCCTGTCTGCCGGGACTTATTTGGAATGCGCAGTACTGGAAGCCTCTTTTGACCAGCAAGCCAATGCCATGGCCTTCACTTTGGAAGCCAAAACCGATCTGGATCTGGACTCTCCCAACGCCCCCAGCGGCTACCAGTGGTGGTACGCGGTGACGTTTCAAACAGATGTAAGCTCCACATCCTTTGAGGGCGGGGATCTTTCCGGGCTGACCCAGTGGAAACAAACCGGCGAAAATACCTACCGCTGCGAAGACTTTCAGGTGGAAATGACTCCGGAAAGCCAGGACGCCAACCACATTTACGGGGAATTGACCGGCACTTTCTCTCTGGAAATCACCAGCCCGGAACAGGACTCCACCTCTTCCCAGCCACAGACTCTCACCAGCGAGATGCCCTTCACCATTGATATCCCCCAGCCGGAAGGAAACTCCGCCTCTGGGGAAGAGGATTCCAACGCAGCCACTGCGATTTTCTCCAACGGCACCTATTTTGAGTGCCAGGTAGCGGAAGCTTCCTTTGACAAGGAAAACTGGGCGGTGGTTCTGACCCTGGAAGCCAGCACAGATCTGGCGCTGGACAGTCCTATGGCAGCCTCAGGAGAACTGTGCCAATGGTCTTACGACCTGCGGTTGCGCACGGAAGAGGGAGACATCTCGCTGAGCGCTGAAAGCAGCGGGGAAACTCTCAACCAATGGACAAAAACCGGGGAAAACACCTACCAAAGCGCTCCACTTACCCTTCGTGTTGACCCGGACTACCAGCAGCAGCATCGTTGGGAAGGCTCCTTTGAGGCAATCCTCTCCCTGACTGCCTACATGCAGACCCAGTGGGAAGGCATGCCCACCCAGTTCCCGTCGGAAATGGAATTCACCCTGGATCTTCCCCCTGTCTCCCAGCTGGAACCCCCGGCATCCCCCACTTATCTGAACGCCACGGTAAAAGACATCACTGTGACCCCTTCGGAAAATGGCCAATCCACCCTTTCCCTAAAGCTGGAATTGAACACAGATTTGGAACCCACTCACCCCGCTGCCTCGGACTATTACCAATGGAACTACAGCCTGTATTTTGACGGAATTCCCAACGTGCTTTTGACCAACATTTCCGATGCCGGGGATATCTCTTCCACAGAGGAAGATGCCGCCGCTCAGATTCTAGGTTGGGAGAAAACCGGGGAAAACACTTACGAAAGCCGCACCCTCACCTTTTCTCTGTCCGGTGATTCCCAGTCAGAAAGCCCCATATTCGGCCCTGTGGAAGGCACCTTCACGCTGACTTGTCTCCAACGGGAAAACGCCGACAGCACTCCCAAGTCCTGGAACGTGGAACTCCCCTTGGCAATTACCTTGCCCTTACAGGCACAGCCTTTGCGTTAAGAACCGGAACGCTTTTCCCTGCTGCGGCAGGGGACTCCAGCCCATACAAACCAGCCGGACCTGATCCTATGAGGAAAAGGTCCGGCCTTTTTGGTTTTTGATAGATTTCGCATCAAGGGAAAATTTTTTGACAGGGAGCGGCAAGGGGACAAACTCACGGGCAAAGCGCAAAAAATGCCGTCCAATAAGGACGGCATTTTCTCAAGTGCTGGGATTAACCCTTCAGTTCCACACGGCGGATCTTGCCGGAGATGGTCTTGGGCAAATCGTCCCGGAACTCCACAATACGGGGATACTTGTAGGGAGCGGTATTCTTTTTCACGTAATTCTGGATCTCTTTCTTCAGAGCTTCGCTCTTTTCCGTACCCTTAGTCAGCACGATGATGGCCTTGACCACCTGACCACGCACCGGGTCAGGTGCGCTGGTTACGGCGCATTCCAACACATAGGGCAGCTCCATGATCACGCTTTCGATCTCGAAGGGCCCAATGCGGTAACCGGAAGACTTGATCACGTCATCGGTACGGCCCACATACCAGAAGTAGCCGTCCTCATCGCGCCAGGCTGTATCGCCTGTGTGATAAACACCGTCGCTCCAGGCTTCCTTGGTCTTTTCCTCGTCCTGATAGTAACCCATGAACAAGCCGCAGGGCGTTCCCTTATCCGTGTGCACCACAACTTCGCCAGTTTCACCCACAGGCGCCTTGGTGCCGTCGGGCAGCAGAATATCCACGTCATAGAGGGGGCTAGGCACGCCCATGGAGCCGGGCTTGGGCACAGTGCCCACAGGATTGTAAATGGTCAGAGTGGTTTCGGTCTGGCCAAAACCTTCCATCAGGGACATGCCGGTGGCACGCTTCCACTGCTCGTATACCTCGGGGTTCAAGGCTTCACCAGCGGTGGTGGAGTATTCAATGGAAGACAGATCGTACTTGGAAAGGTCCTCTTTGATAAAGAAACGATACATGGTGGGCGGAGCACAGAAGGTGGTGATGTGGTACTTGGCAAACATGGGCAGAATGTCATGGGCGTCGAACTTATCAAAGTCATAGGTAAAGATGGCAGCCTCATTCATCCACTGGCCATAATACTTGCCCCACAGCGCTTTACCCCAGCCTGTATCCGAAATGGTGAAGTGCAATCCCTCGGGATTGACGTTGTGCCAATACTTGGCGGTGATGTAATGGCCCAGAGCGTACTTGTAGTTGTGCTCGGCGATCTTGGGATATCCGGTGGTGCCGGATGTGAAGAACATCAGCATGGGATCGCTGCCGCAGGGGGCGTCAGGCTTGCGATCGTAGGTGTCAGGGAAGGCTTCCACTTCCTTGTCGAAGTCGTGCCAGCCCAGACGGTTTTCACCCACCATGATTTTCACTTCCACAGAGGGACAATTCTTGGCCGCTTTCTCCGCCTCGTCCGCCACCTGGCCGTCGGCGGTGCAGAGAATGGCCTTCACGCCGGCTGCTTTGAACCGATAATCAAAGTCGTGCTCCATCAGCAGGTTGGTGGCGGGAATGATCACAGCGCCCATTTTATGAAGGGCTGTGATCACAAACCAGAACTGGTAATGGCGTTTCAGAACCACCAGCACCCGGTCACCCCGCTGGATTCCCAGGCTTTCCAGGTAATTGGCGGTTTTGGAAGACCAGCGGCTCATATCTTTAAATGTAAAGCGGCGCTCGGTCTTGTCTTTTGAAACATGGAGCATGGCCAGCTTATCCGGGGATTTCTCTGCCAGCTTGTCCACGATATCAAACGCAAAGTTGAATTTCTCCTCGTTCTTGAACTGGATCCCGTTCAAGATGCCGTTTTCGTCCAGAGTAGTCTTCACAAAGGGAGAAGAAACGGTCTCCCGCTCCTGGCGGGCCAGTTTGGCGTCGATCAGCTTCTGGAACCGGTCCTGCTCCGGAGCGAACTCCTCAGAGCCCTTCAACACAATGGCGTAGATCTGGCAATCCGCGCCCTCAGTGGCGATCATGCCGTGGGGGGTGCTAGAATTGTAGTAGATGGTGTCCCCTTCGTGGAGCACTTCCACATGGTTGCCCACCTGCATTTTCATAGCGCCCTTCACCACGATATCAAACTCCTGCCCCACATGGGTGGAAAGCTTGATAGCCACGTTCTGCTCGGTTTCGGAATAGGGCATGGTGACGAAGAACGGCTCAGCGGTCTTGTTCTTGAACAGGGGAGCCATATTCAAATATTTGAAGCCCTGCCGCCGGGTGATGGGCAAACCGTCGCCCTTCCGGGAGATGGTGTAGCTGGAAAGGGTGGGGCTAACGCCCTTGATCAGGTCGGTGGGGTCAATGCCAAAACGCTGGGCACATTTGTAGATGAAGGTAAAGCTGAAGTCTCTCTCCCCCGCCTCGCACTGTTCGTACTCTTCCCGGCTTACCCCGGTGCATTTGGCCATTTCGTCCTCAGAAAGACCGGTGATCTCCCGCATCGTGCGGATCCGTTCCGCCACCTCTGCAAGCTGTGTTTTCAAATCCGTTTTTTCCATGTGTCTGCTCCTTTCTGGTGAATGATCCGGCGCTGGGTTCCGAAAATTTAAAAAATGACAACAAAAAAGTCCGTCTCAAAGAATTTCCTTGAGACGGACTCAATATCCGCGGTACCACTCAAATTGCGCTTTCGCGCCACCTCGTCGGGCTCCAGCAAGCCCTATGCACTAACGCAGCATACACGGGAAACGCCTACTCTCCAGTTTGCGGATTTGGGGCTTCCGGCTCAGAAGGGATTGGTCACTCAGCGCCCTCCACCGGCTCGCAGCAACCGCCGGCTCTCTGTAGGAAGGTCAGCCGGACCGTCTTCGTCACAGCCTTTCCTCAGCTTCAAATACGAAGCTTATTGATTTGTGGTTCCTAAAAAGATTACACCCATTTTGAAAGAATGTCAAGGGTTCCCTGCAAATTTTTCTCAACCAGCGAAGTTTTCACTGTATTCCTCTAGCTCGTTGATCCCGTTGACAATCATGTCCACCGTCACCTCATAGGGCCATTTCCGCACGTCGATGCCCTTTAGAGCCTTTTCCGCCACAGCGGTGATATCCTCAGGTTTTGCGTGGATATCAGACAGCTTGGTGGGCAGCCCGATGGACCGGTTGAACCGCATGACCTTTTCCCGCTCTTCCGGTTTCTTGTCGATGGTGAGCATGGCCAGGATCCCGTAGGACACCACTTCCCCATGGAGATGGTGGTTCTCCTCGGTGCTGGGTAGAATGGTGAACCCATTGTAGATGGCGTGGGCCAGGCCGGTGGTGTAATCCACCTGCACAAAGTTGGAAACTAGGCCGGTGGAAACGATGATCCCCAGGATCACTTCGGTCAGCTCCTGAGTCACCCGGTGGGCCTCGCAGTCCTTCATGGCCTGATGGCCCCAGCGTAGAATGGGCTCAGCGCACATGCTACTTAGGGCAATGCCCATGGCGTCGGAGTGAGCGGGCACATCGCCCCGGGAAGAAATGGTGCATTCAAAGTGCTTGGCCATGGTGTCCCCCATGCCGGCCCACAAATATTTCACCGGGGCGTCGGCAATGATCTGGGGATCGATGAAGATGTGGTTGGGGGGAATCTTGGAGAAGGAATATTCCCGTAGACTGCCGTCCGGGTGGTATAGAATTCCCAGACTGGTGCAGGAAGCGCAGGTGGAAGCAATGGTGGGGAAGGTGAAGAAGGGACGGCGGGTCATGTGGGAAAGGACCTTACAAGTGTCGATGGCCTTGCCGCCGCCTACTGCGAAGATCATATCCGCTTCTTCCACTTTGGGCATGAGCATCTGGATATTTTCCACAGAAGACTCGCCACCGTACCAAAACGTGCCGATGATTTCAATATCCGAACCCGCTACCGCTTGGCGGATCTTCTCTTCCGCCGCGGCTAGGGCATGCTTGCCGCCGATAATGGCCGCTTTTTTTCCAAAAGGAGCGCACACACTGGGAATATTGGTATAGGCGTCCTCGCCAATGGTATAACCGGGGAACAATGTTTCTTGCATGATCAGCAGCCTTCTTTCTCAAGTTTGCCCGTAGGGATCGTTTGGGTTTTGGTTTTGATGTTCATTTCAGCAGCTTCCGAATGCTTTCTGCCTTCCGCCTCGGGATGCTCTTTCAAATACTTCCGGTTCTTGTACACACCCACGGTGAGGAAGGGCAGGATCACCACGATGATGGCGAAATAGCCGCAATAGCCGTAACCGTATTTGATGATGTTGGAAAGTCCGGCCAAAGAGATGGTCATGGAGAGAATGATGATGAACGCCGCCACCACTGCGCTGCGGGCGGGGGCGGAAGAAATCTTCCGGAACATGGGGAGCTTCTCAAACCGGGCCACAAACCCGAAGGTGGTGGTTACGCCGGTGGAGATCAAGCAGAGGAGCAAGCACACGCCGTACACAACGGTCAACCAGCTCATGCCCATTTCCTTGCAAACCGTCAAGGTGGGGATTACGGTGCCGCCTTCCACAGAAGTGTACATACCCTGCCAGGAAATCAACATGAAGATGGAGAGCACCAAGGCCACAGAGTTCATGACGAAGGAAATCCACATGGAACGGGAACAGGCTTTCTTGGTGGTCAAGGGAGTGCCGCAGGCGATCATGGTGGGAAGAGTCACGCACTGGAACCCGGCGTAGGTGAAGCAGTTCAAAATGGCCTGGGGGATATTCCCAAAGCCCTGGGTTTCAAAATCCTTCCAAAGGGCGTTCTGCAAATTTCCGCTGTACGCCACGCCCACAGCGTAAATGGCTACGGCAGTCACCAAAATGGCGATACCCATATAGGTGCTGGCTGCACGGACCAGATCCGCGCCGAAAATGGTCAAGCACAATACCAAGGCACCAACAAGCACAATGCCCACATAATAGTTCAGGCCAAAATAATCTGCCAAAGCCGACGCCGCACCGGAAATAGCCGCCGCAACCGCCATAAGCACCATGATGTAGAAGAAGATCTCAAACAGCACATACAGTTTATCAAAGGGGTGATACAGAGTTTTGAACAGGTCCTTGTAGGAAGTCAGCCCACGGGAGTTATACATGATCATGGCTTCCCGCATGGTGATGGTGAGCAGCAGCATGGCGCCCACTGCACTGATGGGGCCCAGCCAACCCAAACCTACATAGTAGGTGTGAGCTTGGTTACCTGTGGCGAAACCACCTCCCGCATGGGCGGAAAACAACACCGCACCCACGGAAAACAGGGTGATAAATGGGATTTTTGCGGATACTTTGTTCATAATACGGCCTCCTGAGAGAAATTTGTAGATTCCCCAGGGAACAAAAAAGCTCTTTCGCCTTTCTGCCCACGGGGACAGAAGAGACGAAAGAGCAAAGCTTCCGCGGTACCACTCTTCTTCATTTCCATAACGAAATGCACCTTTGCGGGTACGGGTCATGTTTCAAGACACAACTTAAATACCCCTGCGTGGATAACGGGCGCAACCCCGTCCGCACCTACTGGCTTCGGCACGGCCGTTCAGCGGTCAGTTCAGCTTCTTGTCTCCTGAATGCCTTGCACCACCCGGCATTTCTCTGACAGGGCTCAAAGCTTACTACTCCGCGTCCTCACGTTTTGTCTGCACAATACGATATCACAGTCCCATTGCCTTGTCAAGAGCTTTTTGAAATTTTCCTCTTTCAATCCTGCAAAATTTGCTCATTTAAAGCAAAAAATTTTCTTTAAAAATCACCCTGCCAAGGAAACCATTTTCTCCGCCCATTCTTTCGCCTGCTCCAAATCCTGGGCATCCGGGTGGCTTAAGGCACGGTCAAAATTCTCCAGGCTGGCCTGAATCTGAGGATCCCCCGGACGCTCCTTCTCCATGGCTTCATACCGCTGCCGTACGCTTTGGGGCATCTTCCCTTGGCAGTAAAAATAGCCCAATATCTGGTTGCTGCCGTCCACCAGCTCTTTCACCCGCTGAAACAGCATTTGGTAATACTCCTGGGAACCCCCAAACCCTGCCGTCCCAAAATAAGCCAGCTTCTTCCCCTTTAGCGACTTGAGATACTGGGTCACCCGTTCCTGGCACAACCCCTTGTCCGTCCAGGAGCCTACCAAGTACAAGTCCGCTTCCACGCTCTCTGCCGGCTCTCCAAAATAGACGATTTTCTGGCCTTTCAGCCCCTCTTTCATCGCTTCCGCCAGAGCTTTGGTATTTCCGGTCAGGCTTTGATACACAATGGCGATTTTCATACGATCCACCATCCTTTCTTTTCAAACAGGCTTACATGCCTGTGGTAGTGCCCCCATCCTACAGCAGAACCCTGAAAAAACAACTACACTCCGGAAAAATAAAACGTGGGGGTTTTCTTCTGAAAACTCCCACGCTCCTAAAACCGGTTTTACCCGGCCGTCTTTTCGTAACGCGTCACGCCTTAGTCTTCCCGCTGGGGCAGACTTTCGATCAAGTCCGCAGCGCTGTCCAGCCAGTTCCCTTCGAACAGCTCAATAGCGCCTTTGTCGCAGGCCATGGCCAGCTTGGGATCCATGGGCAGTTTCCCCAGCACCTTCAAGGCGTACTTGGCCGCCACTTCGTCAATGTGGCTCTCGCCAAACACGTGGATGATCTTCCCGCAGTCAGGACACTGGACATAGCTCATGTTCTCCACCAGGCCCAGCACAGGCACATTCATCATTTTGGCCATTTCCACCGCTTTGGAAACGATCATGGACACCAGCTCCTGGGGAGAGGTGACAATGAGGATCCCGTCCAAAGGCAGGGACTGGAACACGGTCAGGGGAGCGTCTCCCGTTCCGGGAGGCATGTCCACGAACATGTAATCTACGTTGCCCCAAATCACGTCGGTCCAAAACTGCTTGATGGCTCCGGCGATCACAGGACCACGCCATACAACAGGGGAAGTTTCCTCTTCCAGCAGCAGGTTGATGCTCATCACTTTCACACCGGTTTTGGAATCCACCGGATAGATGCCGTTTTCGTCGGACAAAGCCCGCTGCTTCATGCCAAAGCACTTGGGAATGGAAGGCCCGGTGATATCGGCGTCCAGCACAGCCACCTCATTGCCGCGGCGGCGCAGGGTGGTGGCCATCAGAGAGGTGACCAGGGACTTGCCCACTCCACCTTTGCCGCTGACCACGCCGATCACTTTTTTCACGTGGCTCAGGTCGTTGGTTTTTTCCAGAAAGCTCTGGGGGTCCTGCCGGGAAGGGCAGTCCATTCCACAGCTGGAACAATCATGGGTGCAATTTTCGCTCATTGTTAACTCAATCCTTTCTCATTGGGCAGGACATTTCCCGCCCTTCTATTGTACCCCTTTTTTTCAAAAAGTAAAGCCATTCTCAAAAGAACGGAAAACACCCAAGTCACGTATTCTGCTGGTCCGACTGGGCCTGGGAAGGCAGTCCTTCCGCCGGGGCCAAGGGCAGTTCAAACCAGAAGGTACTTCCCTGTCCCAGCTGGCTGGAAACGCCATACTGGCCGCCGTGCATATCCAGAATATTCTTCACAATGGACAACCCCAAGCCGGACCCCATCTGGGCCCGCTTGTGCTCTTTATCCACCTTGTAATACCGCTCCCAGATATCTTTCAGCTTATCGGAAGGGATCCCCTCTCCCGTATCGGTGACGGAAACCCGCACTTTCCCCTCTACCACCTGCTGCTCCAGGGTGATGGTCTTATCCTCCCCTGAGTAGGTGATGGCGTTATTCACCAGGTTGTAAACCACCTGGGAAATTTTCAGCTCGTCGGCGTCCACCCATACCTCTTCCTGATAGTGGAAGGGGAACCGGTAATCTGCCAATTTGTCATACCTGTGCAAAATCACCCGTATGCTTTCCGTAAGGTTAAACCGTGTTTTTTCCAGGGGCAGCACTCCCGACTCCAGCTTGGAAAGATCCAGCAGGTCGTTGACCAGATTGGTCAGCCGCTCCGTTTCATCGATGATGATCTGCACATTTTCCGGAGTGTTTTCCCCAGGTAGGTCCCGCATCACTTCGCTGTACCCCTTGATCATGGTCAAAGGCGTGCGCAGGTCATGGGACACATTGGCCAGCAGATCCCGCCGAAGCCCTTCCACCTTGGAAAGCTCCCCAGCGGCATAGTTCAGCGTCCGGGCCAGTTCCCGCACCTCACGGGCCCCATGCTCCCCAAAGGTGATGGAATAATCCCCCCGGGCCAACAGCTTGGCGGAATTGTTGATGGCGGTCAGTGGCCGGGAAATCTTCCGGGCAATCACCAAAGCAAGCACCACGCCCAACAAGGCCATCACCACCGTCAAAGTGGTCACCTGCACCAGCAGCGTCTCCTTGATGGAGTCCACTGGTGTGATCTCACTTTCCAGCAGTACCATGCGGTTTAGCCCCTGAGGGGTCCGGGTAATGTTGACGAACAGGATCACCTCGTCCTGGGTGCCGTCCCGGTTCACAAAGGGGGAACGGTAGCTGGTCATCTGGGTTCCGCCCTGCAAATTCACATTGTTGAACAGCTCCGCCCGTCCTACCCGGGTCATCTCGCTTAAAAGGCTTTCCTTGGGAGTGGCTTTCCAACCAGACAGCAGCTGCCCTTGTTCGTCGGTCACCATGATGTTGATCCCTGTATTCAAGCACAGCTCTTTCACCTGGCCGTCCAAATTCTCATCGTCCAAATAGTGCTCCACAGTTTCGGCAGTGGCTTCTATCTGGGTGGTTTTTACCGCTCGGTAAAAAGGATCCAAAAGCACAATCTGGAACAGCCACAACAAAGCGCCCACCACCAGAATGAATACTCCAAACCCGCAGAGGATCTGCCCACCGATCCCCAAAGGCCGTTTTCTGAACTTCACCATATTCAGTTCCCCTCAAAGCGGTAGCCCACGCCCCGCAGAGTGACAATAAATTTGCTGTAAGGCCCCAGGCTGCGGCGGAGCAGCTTGATGTGGGTATCCAAAGTGCGGTCGTCGCCGTAAAAATCGTAGCCCCACACGTTGGTAATCAGCATTTCCCTAGTCAGGGCAATATTTTTGTTCTGGGCCATGTACACCAGCAAATCGTATTCCTTGGGGGACAGCTCCGCCCGGTTCCCGTCCACCGTCACAATGCGGGCATCCAAATCGATGGAAAGCCCTTCAAAAGTGAGCACATTCCGCTTGGATTCTTCTCCCTGGGGACGCACCCGGTTCATGATGGCGGACACCCGCATCATCAGCTCCTTGGGAGAAAAGGGCTTGACCACATAGTCGTCCACACCCAGTTCAAACCCGTGAATGCGGTCGTATTCTTCCCCCCGGGCGGAAAGCATCAGCACCGGTGTTTTACAGGTTTTCCGGATTTCCGCCACTGCGGAAAATCCGTCCAGCTCGGGCATCATCACGTCCATGATGATGATGTCATAGGCATCCGGATGATGCCGGCATAACTCCACCGCTTCCATGCCGTTTTGGGCCTCGGTCACCTGGTTCCCCTCAAACTCGGCGTATTTTCGGATCAGTGCCCGGATCTTCTCCTCGTCGTCCACTACTAATATGCGATACATCTGTCCACCCCGTTTCCTGAAAATCCCAGGGTCTTCCCCATTTGGGGCAGCCCGTTGTCTCTATGCTCTACACTGTATCACCCTTCTGTGAATCCCCGGTGAATTCTTGGGGAAAAACGCCGGAAACGTCTTTTTTCAGGGGCTTCCGTCACGGTACTAAGTATAGCTTACCCCACGGCTATTTTCAAGCGCCGCCCGGATTTCCTGTTGACTTTTTGGAAAAAAGAAGGTATCATAATTATAGGGAAATTATCTATAATTTGAAACAAGTGATTAAAAATATTAGATTTTTTAGATAAGGAGGAATCAATATGCTGCCTGTTATCACCATTTCACGTCAATATGGAAGCGGAGGCCACGAGGTGGGGGAACGACTGGCCCAGGAATTGGACCTTCCCTTTTATGACAAAGCTTTGATCGCCCTGGCCGCCAAAAAGAGCGGTCTTTCCGAAGAAGTGTTCGCCGACGCCGACGAGAAGGCCACCAGCAGTCTTCTATACTCTATGGTCATGGGCAGCTACGCTTTTGGCGCCCGGGTACCCAGCGTCAACGAAATGCCCATCAACGATAAGCTGTTCATCATCCAGTCGGACATCATCAAAAAAGCCGCTTCGGAAGGCCCCTGTGTCATCATCGGCCGCTGCGCCGATTACATTCTCCGGGATCACCCCAACTGTCTGAATGTATTTGTCCACGCCGACAAGCCTGCCCGGATCAAACGCATCGTGGAAAAGGGGTATTGCGAGGAAAAGAAAGCCCCGGATTTCGTCACGAAAAAGGATAAACAGCGGGCCAACTACTACAATTTCTATTCCAACAACCGCTGGGACGACCTTCTCAACTATGACCTGACCATTGACACCTCACGGTTTTCCATTGACCTGGCGGTGAAAATGCTGATTGACGCCGCCAAAATGCTGGACAAATAATCTTCGGTTACAACGCAAAGCGACCCCCTATATTCCCTGAAGCCGGGAGAGGGAGAGCACAACGCTCCCCCTCTCCTGGCTTTTGCTTTTCAAACCAGGGAAACCGTGGTATAATAGCCGCAAACTAAAAAACGGGCGGCAAACTGCGAAGTATCCAACCTTGCCGCCCACACCTTTGCCGGGGCAGGGCTCTTATTTCACGGAACCCTTCCCCGTGCATGATGGATATGGGAGTTGCCTATGAAACAATGGCTGAATAAGCTGTCTGAAAAAAATGCCCGGAAAATCGCCCTGTGTTTGTTTGTGGCAGGGATCCTCCTTCTCGCCGCCGCGTTGTGGATCAACTTCGGGGCACTGGATAACGGATACACCCTGACCACCTATTCCATGGGGTCTTACGTGCAGCAGACCGTTTACGGCTCCAACCGAGAGGAAGCCGCCCAAGCTGCCGCATCCGCCATAACAGAACTGGAAAACCACATTTCCTGGCGGATCGAGGACAGCGACGTGGCCCGCCTGAACCAGGAAGCAGGCGGGGACTTTTTGGACATTGCTCCGGAAACCTGGGATATCCTTCATACCGCCCTACAGGTATGCGATGCCAGTCAGGGCGCTTTTGACATCACCATTGCCCCCATCAGTTGGTTGTGGAACTTTGACGAAGACCCCCATCTGCCCCAGGCGTCAACGATCCAATCCCTGCTTCCTCAAGTGGACTACACCAATGTTTCCCTTCAGGGGGACGGTACCGCCGCTTTGAAAACCCACAGTACTGCCCTGGATCTGGGCTCTGTGGGGAAAGGCGCCGCCTGCGACACAGCCGTAAAAGCCTATAAGGAAGCTGGAGCGGACCGGGCAGTGGTTTCCGTAGGGGGCAGCGTAGGGGTTTACGGGGAAAAGCCTTCAGGGGACCCTTGGCGGATCGCCTTGCGTGACCCGGATTCCGAAGGCTCACTGGGACAGCTTTCCATCGAAAGTGGCTTCCTGTCCACCTCTGGAAGTTACGAAAAGCAATTCACCGAGGACGGCGTTACCTATCACCATATTTTAGACCCCGATACCGGGTATCCGGCGGAAAGCGGCCTGGTGTCCGTGACCATCTGGAGTTCCAGCGGCGTGCTCAGCGATGCCCTGTCCACGGCCTGTTTTGTATTGGGCATGGAAGGCAGCCTGCCGGTGCTAGAAAAATTCAACAGCGGAGCGGTCTTCATTACAGAAGACCACGAAATTTACGTCACCGCCAATCTGGCGGACGCGTTCACCCTGGATTCGGAAAATTACACCTTCGCCGGAGTAAAGTGAGGGGCTTATGGAAGAAAAACGGTTTTTATCCCCCTGGGGACTGGTCCTCTGCGGGCTTGTGATCTTGCTGGCGGGGGGAATGTACTTTCTCCTGTCCTTTTCCCCCAAGGGAACCATCGCCATTGTCGAGGTGGATGGCCAAGTGGCGCTGGAACAAAACCTTTCCCAACTGACAGAACCGGAAACCCATACCCTGATTGGGGAACAGGGTATCGAAGTGGTCATTGCCCTGTCTCCCCAAGGTGCGTCGGTGATCTCGTCCACCTGTCCGGACCAGGTATGCGTGAAAACAGGGCAGCTTACCCGGGCCGGGGAAAGCGCGATTTGTCTGCCCGCCCGGGTGACCCTGCGCCTGGAAGGGGCCGGGGAATCGGTGGACGCCACCGTTTATTGAGGAAAGGAGTCACGCCATGAAACGAGCGTCTGGCCGGGTGGCCTTTACCGGACTGCTGGCGGCTTTAGCATTGGCCCTTTCCTTTTTGGAAGGCCTGCTGCCCCCCCTGCCCATGATGCCGCCCGGGGCCAAACTGGGATTGTCCAATATTGCCACCATGTACGCCGCCGGTACCCTGGGCCTGCCCGGCGCCTTGTTCCTGGCAGTGTTCAAGGGGCTATTTTCCTTGATGACCCGGGGGGGCATGGCGGGAATGATGAGTCTCTCCGGGGGGATCGTCAGCACCTTCCTCATGTGGCTGCTGCTGAAAAAAACTAAAGCTTCCCTGGGAGTGGTGGGCGTTTGCGGAGCCTTGGCCCACAACGCTGCCCAGCTTTGCGTGGCCTATTTCCTCACCACCACCAGCGTGCTGTTTTACGTCCCTTTCCTGCTGGTATTCGGGGTATTGACAGGCCTGCTTACCGGGCTGGTGCTCAAACTGTCCCTTCCCCCTTTGGAACGGTTGAAAAGACACCTTCACTGAAACTGTCACGGAACCCTGTGTGTAAACAAAAAAGCCGGGAGTTCCCCGGCTTTTTCCCTGTCTTATGTGTCCAGTTCCCCGCAATAGAGGACCCCGGCAACCTTGTCGTACACAGCGGCGGTGAAATTGTACGAGTGTCGGTCCAATACTCCAGCGGTTTCATAGCTCTCTGTTTGGTCGTCATAGAAAAACCAGTATCCTTCTTCTACTTGGGGAAGCAGGGGATTTCCGTCCTGCTGAGTAAGGTAGGGACCGGCACCGAAAACCTCTGAGTCTTCCTGCCACTCCCGTCCGTAAAGCAATGCTTCTACGTCTTCATTTACCGGGAGTGGGTGCCAGCCTTCCCCAGTCTGGGCTTGTTTCTCCAGGGTGGCGGCGTCCTTCTGGGAAAGTTCTATCCGCCAGTATTCGGTCCCGTCACTCATGGCGCCGTGGTCGTCCCAATGCTCTGCCACTGTGGAATCTGTCAAAACCACGCCCAGAGCGTGTGGAAGAACGTTTTCCGCCTTCCTGCAACCAGCACAGAGAACTGCCAGCAGCAGCGCCAAAACAACCGCTCTGCTTTTTTTCATCAAGACCATCTCCTTTGGCATCAGTATACACTTCCCAGGCTCCCAGCGCAACGACCTGGTTTTTCATTGGGAAAACCAGTTGACAAGTGATAAGAGATTTCCTATAATAGTAATAATATCAGCTTTAAAGAGAGGTTATCTCCATCATGGACGACGGTGACAGTCACCCTGCCAGCGCCACTTTTCATGGACAATCGGAACATTTTAGAAAGCATAACTTGCCGTGTTTTGATACGGCAGGCTATGCTTTTTTGTGTTTTCCCGGCAAATTTTATCCCCGGAACTAGTTTCCCGGCCCCATCCCACCTATCTTGCCCAACGAATAAAAGGAGTGCGCTATTTTGGAAATCTTACTGCAAGTGGTTCTCATACTGATCAACGCCTTTTTCGCAGCTACGGAATTGGCCGTAGTCTCCCTAAACAGCACCAAGCTGCGCAAGCTGGAAGAAGAAGGCGATAAAACCGCAACAAAGCTTTTGAAAATGGTGGAAGAACCTTCCGGATTCTTATCCACCATTCAGGTGGCCATCACCTTGGCCGGATATCTGGGCAGCGCCTTCGCCGCCGAGAACTTTTCCGGCAGCTTGTCCAACTGGATCTATTATGGCCTGGGATTCCAGTCCCTTTCCCTGGCCGCGTTGAACACACTCTCCATTGTCATCATCACCATCATTCTCTCCTATTTCACCCTGGTTTTCGGCGAGCTGGTCCCCAAACGCATCGCCATGCAAAAATCCTATGAAGTGGCCAGAATGGCCTGCGGCGTCATTCGTGGCATGGCCTTCGTTTTACGGCCGGTGATCTGGCTGTTATCCGTATCCGTCAACGGGGTGCTCCGCCTGCTGCGTCTGAAGGTAGAAGCTGAGGAGGAAAGCGTTACGGAAGACGAGATCCGCATGATGGTGGACCTAGGCAGCGAAAAGGGCGCCATCGACCAGGACGAACAGGAGTGGATCCAAAACGTGTTCGATTTCGGGGACATGTCCGTGCGGGAAGCCATGATGCCCCGCAGCGATGTAGACGCCCTGCCTGTGGAAGCTACGGACTCAGAGATCCTGGAGATGATCCGGGAAAGCGGCCACAGCCGGCTGCCTGTTTACCAGGAAAGCATTGACACGGTTCTGGGAATCCTGAACGCCCGGGATTACCTTCTGGACCGGAACTCCGGGCGGAATACCCCTTTGAAGGACCTGCTCCGTCCCGCCCACTTTGTGCCGGAAACCATCAAAGCCGACAACCTATTCAAGGAAATGCAGCAGGAAAAAATCCATATTGCCATTGTGGTGGACGAATACGGCGGTACCGAAGGCATCATCACCATGGAAGACCTGCTGGAAGAAATCGTGGGCAACATCTACGACGAATTCGACAAGATGGAGCAACCAGACATTGTACCCCTGGGTGACAATCTGTGGCGGGTATCGGGAACCACTCCCATCAGCAGTCTGGTTGACGACCTGGAACTGCCCCTACCCGAAAGCGACGACTACGACACTCTGGGCGGCCTGATCGTCACCCGTTTAAACGCCATTCCCAAAGACGGGGAAGAACTGGATATGGACATAAACGGCGTGACGCTTCATGTGGAGAAAATCGAGGATCACCGCATCGAAAGTGTCGTGGTCCGGCAGACAGCTCCCAAAGAGAAAAAACGCCTTGCCGAGTAACAGCACCGTCCCTGAAAATTGCCACATACCAACCAAGCCATGGGCTGCCAGACGTTTCTGGCGGCCCATTTTTTCACATATCTTCTTGGTTGGGGAGAAGTGGAACACAGGATATTCACGTAAAAAAGCGCCGGGGAGTTTTACTTCCCCAGCGCTTTTCTTTTTCACGAAATGGATTATTTCTCGTCTGTCTCTTCCTCTTTGGGCTGTTCCAACTGGACCACCCGGACTTTTTGTATCCGGTTGTTGGAAATCTCCTCGACTTTGATGGACAGGCCGCCGTACTCGAAGGATTCCCCCGCCACCGGGACTTTCCCCATGCGCTCCATGATCCAACCGCCTAAGGACACGCTATCCGCCTCGTCCTCGATGTGGAAATAGGAACAAAAATCGTCAAAGGTCAAGTCGCCGTCAATCAAATATGTATGGGGGTCAAGCTGCTGGAAGGATTCTTCCTGCTCGTCGTGTTCGTCCCAAATCTCGCCCACCAGTTCCTCCAGGATATCTTCCATGGTCACAATGCCCAAGGTGCCGCCGTACTCGTCGATCACGATGGCGATATGGGACTGGTGAGACTGGAGCAGCTTCAGCAGATCGCTGACTTTTTCCGTGGGGTGAATGAAAATCGGCGGTGTGATGATCTCCCGCATAGGTTTGGGGTTTACCCCGTTCCCTGTGTAGAAATCCTTCTGGTGGATCACGCCAACCACCTTGTCAATATCGTCGTCATACACCAGCAGCCGGGAGAAGTGAGACTCGGTAAAGCTTTGGGCCACCTCTTCCTTGGTTGCGTCCACGCTGACGGCGATCAGGTCCACCCGGGGAGTGAGGATATCCTGGGCTTCCAGATCCCGGAACTCCACTGCGTTCTTCAGCAAGGCGCCTTCGTCCTTGTCAATGCTGCCGTCCCGCTGGGCCTCTTCCAAAAGCATCATCAGTTCTTCCTGAGACATTTTGGAATCTTCCTGGGTTTTCAGCAGCTTGGATACCAGCTTTTTCCACTGGGAGAAAATAAAGTTGATGGGGGTAAGCACATGGATCAGCAAATTGATAAAGGGGGCGCTGAACATGGCAAATTTTTCAGGGAAGTCTTTGGCTATGCTCTTGGGGGTGATCTCACCGAAGATCAGCACCAGAACCGTCACCACCACAGTGGAAATGGTGGCGCCAATATCCCCATACAATTTCACGAACAGCAGCGTGCCAATAGAGGCCACCGCGATGTTCACAATGTTGTTGCCGATGAGAATGGTGGAAATCAGCTTGTCATAGTTTTCCGATAAACGGCACGCCAGCTTCGCTCTGCGGTTGCCGTTATCCGCCAGCACTTTGATGCGGATCGCGTTCAAAGAGGAAAAAGCGGTTTCGGTAGCGGAAAAATACGCGGACATCAGGATACAAAACAGCATAATCAATATGCTGGGCAATTCATTGGATAACATAATTACTCTCCTTACATTTCACTTTAATTGCATTGTCTACACCGTAAAAAAGCCCAAATAAACACAAAAAACACACCTATTCCCGCAAAATGGGCGTAGGCATGTTATATGCAATCAAAATCAAATTTGGGATCAAATTATGACTGGGCGTACAATCGTCGCTACTGGAACTATCCATGAAAGTAAATCACTTCCTCAACTATGGTATTGCTTCTAATCATATCCTATTTCCATGGAATTGTCAAGTCTGCCCCTGCCGCTCAACCTGTTCCCTCAGATCCCTGAAAAAGCCCGGCACACTCTGCCAGCACTTCCACCAGGTCTTCCCGGATCACCAAATCCGCCTGGGAATCGTAAGGCGTGGGGTCGCGGTTGAGGATCACCAGGCGGGCTCCCGCCGGCAGGTATTCCACCAGTCCCGCCACCGGATATACCACCAGGGACGTGCCGGCCACCACCATGAGATCCGTTTCCCGGGCGTACGCAATGGCTTTTCTCAAGTCCCCTTCGTTCAGGGATTCCCCATACAGCACCACGTCCGGGCGAATGGTTCCCCCGCACTGGCACCGGGGCACTCCTGTGGTCTGGGTCACGCAGCTCATATCGTACCGCTTGCCGCAGTTCAGGCAGTAATACCGGTTTTCGTTGCCGTGAAGCTCGATCACGTTCCGGCTGCCCGCCATCTGATGCAGACCGTCTATATTCTGGGTAATCACCGCCCGGAGTTTTCCCTCACGCTCCAGCTTGGCAAGAGCGTAATGGGCCGGATTAGGCTTGGCATCGGGATAGAGCATCACATTCCGCATAAAGTCGTAAAATTCCTCTTGATGCCGGACAAAATACCCGTGAGAGAGCATTTCCTCATAGGAAAGCCCTGCCTTCTTTTGTTGGTACAATCCATGGGCACTGCGGAAATCGGGGATCCCGCTAGCGGTGGACACACCGGCGCCCCCCAGGAAAACCGTCCGCTTCCCCTGATCCAGCCATTCACGCAACTGTTCCCGATCGGTCACTTTTCTTCCTCTCCTTTTTCCAACACCAGTTCTACCGGGCAATGGTCGCTGCCCTCTACATCTGAAAGGATCCGGCTGTCCAAAAGCCTGGGAACCAGCCGTTCGTCCGCCAGGAAATAGTCGATCCGCCACCCGGCGTTGTTTTTCCGGGCGTTGAACATATAGCTCCACCAGGAATAGACCCCTTCCACATCGGGATAGAAATGCCGGAAGGTATCCACAAACCCAGAGGCCAGCAGCTCTGCAAATTTTCCCCGCTCCTGATAGGAAAACCCTGCGTTGCCCACATTGCTTTTGGCGTTCTTCAAATCGATGGGACGGTGGGCCACATTCATGTCCCCACAGACAATCACCGGTTTTTGCTCCCGCAGTCCGGCCAGGTATTCCCGGAAAGCGTCCTCAAAGGCCATGCGGTAATCAATCCGCACCAGCTCCCGCTGGGAATTGGGGGTATACACAGTCACCAGGAAAAAATCCGGATACTGGGCGGTGATCACCCGTCCTTCCCCGTCAAATTCCTCAAGTCCCATACCGTACGTCACACACGAGGGCGCCTGCCGGGAAAAGATGGCCGTGCCGGAATAGCCTTTCCGGGTGACAGCGGAATTCCAATACTCAAAGTAGCCGGGAAATTGGAAATCCGCCTGTTCTTTTTGCATTTTCGTCTCTTGCAGGCAAATGATGTCCGGCGCTTCCCGCTCCAAAAATTCCGCAAAGCCCTTCCCCATACAGGCCCGCAGGCCGTTCACATTCCAAGACACCAGCTTCAGCGGGGCATTTCCCATGTTGACCACTTCCTTTTCTCTGTAAATTTTCTATGAAAACGGAGTATTTTCGTTCCATTTATGCTATAATAGCCCCAAGCTCACGGCCCAGACTCTGGGGAAGAATTCCCGCTGGCCATTGGCTTGGAAAAGGTTTTTTGCCTGATTGGATGATCCCAAGAAAGGCGGAAAGGAGATATACCATGCAAAATCCCATTGTAACCATCGAAACCACCCAAGGCACGATCAAAGTGGAACTTTATCCCCAGGTGGCGCCCAACACGGTGAACAATTTCATTTACCTGGTCAAGCGGGGCTTTTATGACGGCACCATTTTCCACCGGGTAATCCCAGGATTCATGATCCAGGGCGGCGACCCGGAAGGCTCCGGAATGGGCGGCCCCGGATACGGGATCAAAGGAGAATTTGCCGGGAACGGCTTCCAGAACGACCTGAAGCACACCACCGGCGTGATCTCCATGGCCCGGTCCCAGAGGCCTAACAGCGCCGGTTCCCAGTTTTTCATCATGGTGGACGACGCCCCCTATCTGGACGGCCAATACGCCGCTTTCGGCAAAGTGACGGAAGGCATCGACGTGGCCCAGGCCATTGTGTCTGCTCCCCGTGACCGTGCCGACCGTCCGTACGAGGACCAGATCATGGAGAAAGTGACTGTGGAAACCTTCGGGCAGGAATATCCCGACCCTGTCACCGGCCCCGAACACGGCTAACCGAACCTCCCTGGCAGCCTTGTTCTTGCAGCGATCGTGTTTCGCTTATAGGCTCCTGCTGCCGGGACCGGGCAATGTTCCCACGGCAACCATCCGAGCAAGGGCATTGCTTGGAAAACTGAATCCACATAGCAAAGGTTTCCTTTGGAAGGAGAGACAAGGTTGTCTCTCCTTTTTTATTCCCCTTCGATCCGCTCCAAGATCATGGGGCCAACATCGGGAGCGCAGTCTCCCACTTCCAGAGCGGATAAGAACCGTTCCTGCCCACGCTGGCACAATTCCTCACTTTGGGCGTACAGCCGGGCAATGGGCTGCCCTTGCTCCACAGCGTCGCCCTTGTTTTTCAACAACACGATCCCGGCTCCCGGATCGATCTCGCTGTCTTTTGTCTCCCGTCCGGCACCCAGCTCCACAGCAGCCAACCCGCATTCCTCAGCGTTCAAGCGGGTAATGTAGCCCTTTGCGGGAGCGGTGACTTCCAGGCACACAGGGGAAATCTGAAATTTCTCCGGATTGGAAATATAGCTTCCGTCTCCCCCTTGGGCTTCCACCATCTGCCGGAATTTTTCCAGCGCTTGGCCACTCCGTACGACAGCCACCACCTTTGCCCGGGCTTCCGCCATGTCAGCGGCTTGACCGCCCAGATAGATCATATTGGCGGAAAGCTCCAGACACAAAGCCCGCAGCCGCTGGTCTCCTTTTCCGGAAAGCACTTGGCAGGCTTCTTGCACTTCTAAGGCGTTCCCGATATAGCACCCCAAGGGCATATCCATATCCGTGATCAGCGCCACGGTACGCCGCCCCACCTGCTCCCCGATCCGCACCATTTCTTTGGCCAGGGCCCGGGAATCTTCCAGGGTTTTCATAAAAGCGCCGGATCCCATTTTCACGTCCAGCAGAATGGCATCGGCTCCGGCGGCGATTTTCTTGGACATGATGCTGGAAGCAATCAACGGCAGGCTTTCCACTGTAGCCGTAACATCGCGGAGCGCATACAGCTTTTTATCCGCTGGGCACAAATTTCCCGACTGGCCAATAATGGCCAATCCGGTTTCCCGGACGATGCGGAAAAATTCTTCCCGGGGAATGGCGGTGCGCAAGCCGGGAATGCTTTCCAGCTTGTCCACCGTGCCTCCGGTATGGCCCAAGCCCCGCCCGCTCATCTTGGCGATCTTTACCCCGCAGGCTGCGGCAATGGGGCCTAGGATCAGGGAAGTCTTGTCCCCCACGCCCCCGGTGGAATGCTTGTCCACTTTCACCCCGGGAATGGACGAAAGATCCACCCTATCCCCGGAATTGGCCATTTCCAGGGTCAAAGCGCCTGTTTCCCGGCGGGTCATACCCTGAAAAAAAATGGCCATCAGCAAAGCGGAAGCCTGGTAATCAGGGATTTCCCCCTGGGTGTAACCCTGCACGAAAAAGCGGATTTCCTCATCGGTCAATTCCCCGCCTTCCCGCTTTTTGTGAATGATATCATACATGCGCATGGGACTTCCCCCTATAAAAATTATTTCAATGGCTTTTCCAAATATCCTACTAAAAAGGGCAGATGGGGAAATCTTCGTGTCTCTGTTTCACGGAATCCAAATTTGCAATACCATTGCTTCAGAGTTGCGCTTTCCTCTATGATACTCGCTCTCAGCAAAACTCCGCCTCGCTGGATTGCTTGATTTTCTGCCCATTGGACCAATTTTTCTCCAAAACCCTGTCGGCGGCATTCGGGAAGAACCGCCAAATGTTTTAGTTCAAAAACCGTTTCATCGTCCTGTTTCAGGGCAACATACCCCACAAGCTTGCCCTGTTGTTTCAAACAGCCCATGATTTGATGTTCTATCCAAGCCTGCTGCAACGCTTGACGGGGCAGAAAACTGGTATGTGTGGGACAGTTTTCCCGAGTTAAACCGAATTCTTCCGCCACAGTTGCAAACGCCTTGCGAATGACAGAAAGGCATAAATCCAGTTCCTCTTCTTCTACCGGGCAAACAACTGTATCGTCTTTTAATGAAAGATTCATATACCAAGCGTCATATGAGTTGCCGTGGACCTTCATAAAATTTTTGCACAGGCCCATTTTCTCAAAGCCCACTTTCTCGTAAAGAGCTATGGCCGGAGCATTGTCGGAGCGCACCTCCAGCTGAAGCACCTCCAAGCCGCAATCTTTGGCGAAGTCGATCAAGGTCTCCATCGCCCTTCTGCCCACGCCCTGGTTCCAGTAAGCCTTCCCCACGGAAATGGCAACTCCCGCCCGGTGAGCCGCCCGTTCCCGGGTGGTCAAAACGTTCACAGAGGAAATGGACACCAGCTCTTCTCCTACAAAACCAGCCAACATAATGGATTTCTCCGCTTTCTGCTGAAGCTCCAAAAATGCCTGCTCCCGTTCCAGGGGCATGGGAAAACCGTTCTCTCCAAACAGAAGATTGTCACTTTCCCCGCCTACCCGGTTCAGAAAAGCCAGGACTTTGGGAGCGTCGTCGGGAGCAGCTTCCCGAAGCAGAAGGGTCTGGCCGTTTTTCAGGGTGTAGGTCCTAGGTTCTAATTTGCTCATAGAAAAGGCTCCTTGTATTATAGAGTAGTAGTTATTAGAGCCCCTCTCCAAGGGCTGTGCT
>DXXH01000141.1 GCA_019416395.1 Clostridiales bacterium | reverse complement strand
CCTTTCGGGGCAGGAACCTGATTCGGATAATACCGACGTAGGAAGCATTTCAATATGGTTTGCGGCGCTTCATGGCGCTGCTTTTCCCGGCGGGGGCTGGTTTCCCTTGGCGGTGGAAATGTTTTTTACGCTGTTCGGAAAGGCTTCCGGGCAGCTGTTTTTTGCGGAGTTTTGGCAGGCAGCTTCATGGACGTTTTTCCGGCGGCTTTCATTTTTCAAAAATATTCCATAGAGGGGAAGAACAGACATGAACGCGGTTTCCAAACGAACAATGAACTTAGTCTTAGCTGGGGTGCTGATTGCTTTGAGTACGGTACTTGGCTTTATCAAACCCTTTGAGCTGCCCTATGGCGGGTCCATCACCCTGTGCTCCATGCTGCCTGTGATGTTTTATAGCTATCGTTGCGGCTTGAAATGGGGATTGGGTGCAGCTTTTGTTTTCAGTGTGCTCCAGCTGCTGTTTGGCCTGGACGCATTGAAGGGGATTTCCGCCGTAATGGTGATCGGCTCCGTCCTGCTGGATTACATTTTGGCGTTTACAGTGCTGGGCCTTGCTGGTTTTTTGAAGGGAAAGATCAAAAATGACGCGGTGGCCTTTACGATAGGCAGCTTTATCGCCATGATGCTGCGGTATTTCTGTTCCTTCCTTTCCGGGTGGCTGCTGTGGGCCCAGTATATGACGGTTACCGACATGCAGGACTTTATCGCCCAATTTATTCCCGGGCTGTCCGGTTCTTCTGGTACAGCGCTGGCCATTGTGTATTCTCTGGTGTACAATGGGGTGTACATGATCCCCGAAATTATCTTGACCTGCGTGGTGGGGTTCCTGCTGGTGCAGTTCGCGGGGAAACAGATATTGGACAAGCCTGTTGCGAAAGCAGCTAACTGAATAGGCTCCTATGGAAAAAGCCTTCCGGTGAAAACCGGAAGGCTTTTTGTGTGATGCTATGACTCAGTGAAGCACAGTGACTTCCCCTTCTTCATGGAGGGCACGGGGATCGGGAACTACAGGGAGATAAGCTTCGTAAAGCTTGTCGTCAAAATTGTGGCAGAGACGGCATTCCCGGTCAAAGACCATGGTGGTAATGTCGTCCGGCGTGCAGGGCTGCCATTGGGGAAGTCCCGGGGCAGAGGGCACACCGGTGTGGGCAAAATTCACGAAGGCGCCGGCCATCTGTGCTTCCAGCTGATCGGACACACCTGGTACGTTGCAGATAAACACCTTATCTGTGTTGTGGAAGAAGAAGGGGATGTCCGAACAATGCCAAGCGGGTTTACCATCGTCCATGGGGAAGACAAAAGAGAACACATAGTTGTATGTAGCGGACTGGGGGAACGCAGCTTTTTTCCGGGCGAAATCCTTGGTGGGCTGACGGGAGAAAGTGTCCATCAGCAGCAAATCGGTAACGGGGCGGTCGGGATAGCACTGGTGGAATAGACCGGCCACGGTTTCCGTGGAATCTCCCAAGAACTTTTGCAGATACGCCAGTTGTTCCTCGTTTGTCATAGAGGTGCGATTGGGAAGGCTGGGACCAAAGCCGCCAAATTCCGCAAGCACGGTCCCTGCAATGACAGGAATGGTCTTGGCGTGCTCGGTGAATCCCACAATACGGGGATCGCCCACATAGAACTGATTGGGGACAGGGGCGCAGCCTGTATAGCCGCCGGCCTCTTGGATGGGGGGAGCCACCTTTTTGTAAGCTTCCGCCAGTTTCTCAAAGGGAATGGTCTCCAGTTGTTCGATGTCAGCGGGAGCGATTTCCAATTCCTTCAGCAGCGCGTCGATCAAAGGCCGGCTGTTGGTATCCTCAAAGCACATGATGCCGTCGGCGATACCACTCATGACAATGCCCTTTTGGAAGAAACCATTGGCAGAGGGGGTCTGCATCAGGGAAGTGACCTTTGCACCGCCGCCGGATTGGCCAAAAATGGTGACGTTTTCCGGATCGCCCCCAAATCCTTCAATGTTCTCATGAATCCACTGAAGAGATGCCACGAGATCGGCGTTTCCCACATTGCCGGAATTCCAGTATTTTTCCACACCGTAGGGGGAGAGGTCCAAATATCCAAGGATATTCAGCCGGTGGTTTACGGTGACCACTACCACATCGCCAAATTTTGAAAGGTTTTCCCCGTCGTAGGATACCTGTTCAATGGAAGAACCGGCAGAGAATCCGCCGCCGTGAAACCAGACCATTACCGGGCGTTTGGCTTCCCGGTCCAGGGACTGGGTCCAAATATTCAGGTATTGACAGTTTTCGTCTTTTGGCCAGTAGCGGTGGGGAACCATAATTTCCCCCACAGCGGTTTCAGGGTCCAGCATGGGGCATACGTACCCATAGGAAAGAGCGTCTTTTACGCCGTCCCAGGGTTCGACCGGGGTGGGCATTTGGAAGCGTTTGGCGTCAGCGTATTTGATGCCGTGGAACGTGAAGGTGCCGTCCACCGCGAAGCCACGGACTTTTCCAGCAGT
>DXXH01000140.1:2482-2717 GCA_019416395.1 Clostridiales bacterium | reverse complement strand
CTCCAGGGAAATGGGCTGATAAGGGACAATCTTGGGGTCGTGCCAACCTTTTTCCCGGTTATAGGGCATCACGTACATGTGATCGGTAAAGATCTTGCCAAAGCCCAACTTCGACTGGTCAGCCGGTTTCTCCTTGGGCGTTTTTGTGAGTTCAATCTTGATTTCCTGCATAACTTTTAACACTTTCCTTTCCAAAGCCGCCGCCTGGATTTGGCCTTCTCGGCGGTTCCTTTTT
>DXXH01000140.1:0-2472 GCA_019416395.1 Clostridiales bacterium | reverse complement strand
GGAATTCTCCCAATATTTTTTCACTTTTGGCGCTTTGCTGGGCAAAACCGCTAAAGTTTCCAAAAGCTGGAGCCAGTTTATTTTCCGCAGGCTTTCACAAAGGCACGGAAAATTTTCCGGCTGTTTTCGTCGCTTAAGCGGGAGAATTCCGGATGCCACTGCACTGCCAGAGCAAATTTGTGATCCGGCAGGTACAACGCCTCTGCCAAACCGTCCGGAGCTTTGGCAGCCACCTGCAAGCCTTTGCCCAGATTTTTAATTCCCTGATGGTGGTAGCTGTTCACTCCCATCTGGGTGACGCCTACCGCGTCATATAAGGGCGTCCCCTGCTCAATGGTCACCTGATGAGCTACCTTGTCGTAGGGGGCCGTTTCGTGATGCTGCACATCACTGGGGTATTCCGTGGGGATATCCTGATACAAATCGCCCCCCAGCAGCACATTGAACAGCTGAACCCCCCGGCAAATTCCCAGCATAGGCTTCCCTGTGGCCAATGCCATTGGGAAAAAGGCTTTCTCCATAGTATCCCGTTCCGGACAGATCACCCCGCACTCCGGCGACGGGGTTTGGCCATAAAAAGCCGGGTTTACATCGTGGCCACCGGGAAAGAGAAATCCATCAAACGTATCTGCAAAACGGCGCAGGGATTCCTCATCTTCCGTCAAGGGTAAAATTACCGGAATCGCTCCAGCGTCTTCCAAACCCTGGGCATAACCGGGCAGCATCCAATAGCTCTCTTTTGTTTCATCATACAGGGATACGATCCCAATCATCGGTTTCATAAAGGTACTCCTCTCGGGGATTATTCTCATTTTACCCGCCTAGCATACCACAGCGGCCCCCACTTTTGCAATATCCCATGAGAAAAGTTGCAAAATTCCTCATTGCGCCCTGGAAAGGCATCCGGTATAATAGATAAAAACATCTTACAAAGGACGTGTAGGCTTATGGCTTTAATCCAATGCAATTTCTTTTCAAAATCCCTGATGCGCACTGTGCCCATTCAGGTAATTCTTCCTACCGACAAGGCTCTTGGGTCGGATACTCCCGCCCAGGAAGGTACCTTTAAAACCCTGTACCTGCTTCACGGTATTTTCGGCAACGACACCGACTGGGTATGCGGCACCCGGGTGCAAAGCTGGGCCCAGGATCGAAACCTGGCAGTGGTGATGCCCTCTGGGGAGAACAGCTTCTATGTGGACGAGCCCAAATCCAGCTCTTTTTACGGCACCTACATCGGCAAGGAGCTGGTAGACTTTACCCGGCGTTCTTTCCCCCTTTCCAGAAAGCGGGAAGACACCTTTATCGGTGGGCTTTCCATGGGTGGCTATGGAGCTATTGTCAACGGCTTGCAGAATCCTGAAACCTTCGGAGCGGTCTGTGCCCTTTCTTCCGCTCTGATCGTGGATTCCGCGGTGGAACATAAAGAATATACCGACAACTTGATGACAAACCGGGGCTACTATGAAAGCGTATTCGGAGATCTAACCCAGCTCCGGGGCAGTGACAAGGATTATGACGCTCTGGCGGAAAAAGTGGCTCCCTTGGCGGAAAAGCCTAAATTTTATATGGCTTGCGGCACGGAAGACAGTTTGATCGGTGTCAACCGGCAATTCCGGGATCATTTGAAAGCTCTAGGCTTCGAGGTAACTTACGAGGAAGGCCCCGGCGTCCACGACTGGTATTTCTGGGACGAGTACATTCTCAAGGCCATGAATTGGCTTCCCCTGGGCCCAGCGGAGCAAGGAGTCAGCTCCGGCCATGTCCAGGCATAACCTGACGCCGCTTTTCTGAAAAGTCCCCATTTTCCCTTAGCCAAAGGAAGTCCCGAAAGTCGGGGCTTCTTTTTTTGCTTCCTTTTGAAAAAAGCCATTGACAAACTGTGCGTAGTGTGTATATAGTATATATACAATATTCCATTGCGCAGGAATATTGCAGTCGTTGGCGGGAGGGTACCACCTGCCGGCGCCTTCGTGGAATGGGCCCATTCCACGGGGAAAAGACAAGTTTGCGGAAACTTATGGCATGGGGAAACTGTCTCGCAAGAAGCAAGGCCCTGAAAGCAGGAAATGATCCAACTCTTTCCAGAAGAATGTGCCACCGCAAACGGCAGGAGTGTGATAGCTTGCATATTGTCATCAGCAATCAAAGCGGGAAACCGATTTACGAACAGATTACCGAGCAGATAAAAGCCCTGATTATTTCCGGAGAACTCAAGGAAGGGGACGCTTTGCCCTCTATGCGGCTTTTAGCAAAAGAACTGAGAATCAGCGTAATCACCACCAAGCGGGCCTATGAGGAACTGGAGCGGGAAGGCTTTCTCTACTCCCTCACTGGAAAAGGCAGCTTTGTGGCAGGAAAAAACGCCGAGTTTCTCAAGGAAGAGCAACTGCGGCAGGTAGAAGACCACCTGTCCCAAGCAATCCATGCCGCCCAGCTTTGCGGTATGGAAAAGGAGGAGCTCTTGGAAAC
>DXXH01000014.1:22593-37727 GCA_019416395.1 Clostridiales bacterium | reverse complement strand
TTTCCTTCTTTTCCGGCGGAGCGGTGGAAAAGTTTCCGGGTTTTTGGAGTGTCCTCTTGACTCTGATTTTGTTTTGTCCTACAATGGACAAAATATTTTCAGAAGGAACTTCTTCTTTTCGCGGCGGATAACTTGGACGCTCCCCAGTGGGACGCTCGAAGCCTTCCCCAGCTGGGCTGCACTGTGGGGGATCAATGTTTTGCTGCGGCGGTAGAAATTGGCAGGCTGTTGAAAGAACAGTCCTATTTAGAAGAAAAATAATCGGGAGGAATTGGAATGGCAAGAATCGCCACGTTTTACGATCACATTTTGGAGATTGCCCGGCAGGAAAACCTGTTTGTGGTGGACGCCTTGAAGCTGGCTCGGGAGATGGGGATAGAAGCTGTAGAGGCTTCCGCCAATAACATTCTGGGCCGGGAAGACGAAATGGGCCAGGAGCTGGCGATGGCGGATCTGGCTATTTCGGCAGTGCCAGCCTATTTTGATTTTGGCCGGGACCAGGACGTGGAAAAACAAGCTGTGCCCATTTTGGAATCTGCCCAGTACCTGGGTGCCGGAAAGCTGTTGGTGATTCCCGGATTTTTCGGGGAAGCGGATTCTCAAGAAGAGCGGGAAGCTCAGACAGTCTCCATGGAAGAAGGGGTGAACCGGCTGGCGGATTTGGCGGCAGGTTATGGCGTCTCCCTTGTGATGGAAGAATACGACGACCAGCGGGCGCCCTTTTCCACTACTGCAGGAGTTCGCCGGTTCCTGGATCACTGCCCGCAGCTTTCTTGCGTGTTTGACTCGGGGAACTTTCGGTATTCGGGGGAGAATCTTCTGGAGGCTTATCCGGTTCTAAAGGACCGGGTAGGCCATGTTCACTTGAAGGACCGGGCCTACAGCCAGTCCCTTGGGGAAAACGCAAAAATGGCCGTGGACGGTGTTGCCATGTATCCGGCCCCTGTGGGAAGCGGCGACCTGCCTTTGCAAGAGCTGGTGGCTTTGCTGCGTCAAGACGGCTACAACGGAACGTACACCATCGAGCATTACGATTCTCTGACAACCTTGGACTATCTGCGCCGCTCTGTGGAGTGGCTGAAAGACCAGTTGGGAATGTGAGATACAGCGCGGTTGTGCAGTTGTGATTGGAAAAAGGGAGCCCTGTAACCATGGCGGCGGGGGTTCCCTTTTCTTTTTAAAAGATCTGTGTGGAATCAAGAGGGGAAAAAGAAGAAAGGGCGTCTCGAAAATCGAGACGCCCTGTTTTGGTTTTGTGCTTGTTTAAGCGCCCAGCATGGTGATCACATGTCTGGGGCAGGCTTCCACGCACTTGCCACAGGCAGTGCATTTGGAAGGATCGATCTTGGCCACGCCATTTTCCACTGTCACTGCGCCAAATTCGCAGGTGCGGGAACATTTGCCGCAGCCGATGCAACCAATGTTGCACACAGCCATGGTGCCTTTGGCTTTGTCGCAGTTGGAGCACCGGACTACCGCCTGGGCCTTCAAGGGCACCAGACTGATGATTCCCTTGGGGCAGGCGGCAACGCATTTGGAACAGCCTTTGCATTTGCCGGGGTCTACCCGGGCCAGACCGTTGCAGATCTCAATGGCCCCGTATTCGCAGGCACGTTGACAATCGCCCAAACCCATGCAGCCATAGCGGCAGCTGGTGATGCCCCCCATGAGGAAGGCCGCCGCAGAGCAGCTGGGAGTGCCGTCGTAAACCATTTTGTCAGTGGTGTTGTCATAGCTGCCAAGGCAGTGAACCAAGGCGGTTTTATACTCCATGCTTACGTCGCCAGCGCCCAGGATTTCGGCACATTTCTGGGCCACTTCCGCGCCGCCGGGGGAGCACAGGCCAGGCTGGGCCTCGCCTTTTGCCATGGCGGCGGCATAGCCGGGACAGCCGGAAAAGCCGCAGGCGCCGCAGTTGGCGCCGGGAAGGATCTCTTCCAGGGCTTCCGCTTTTTCATCTTTCGGCACTGCCATCACGATCGAGGCTACCGCCAGGATCACGCCGGCCAAAAGGCCGATAATGCCCACAATGAGAATGGGGGTAATAATT
This sequence comes from Clostridiales bacterium, assembly GCA_019416395.1. Classification (GTDB taxonomy): domain Bacteria; phylum Bacillota; class Clostridia; order Oscillospirales; family Acutalibacteraceae; genus Acutalibacter. The sequence continues at coordinate 35,677 of DXXH01000014.1, read as the reverse complement.
TCCATAGCAGTTTCCTCCCTTTACAGCAAGCCGTCCACGACGCCGTTAAAGCCCAGGAAGCTGACTGCCACCAGGGAAGCGGCTACCAGGGTGATCGGCAGGCCCTTGAACGTTTCGGGGATATCGCAGTTTTCCAGGCGCTCCCGTACTCCGGCGAACAGCACCATGGCCACCAGGAATCCCACGCCAGATCCGAAGGAGTTTACCAGGGACTGGAGATAGCCGAAGGTGGGATCTTCCGCGCCTTTTTCCAGCACCAGCATGGTGACGCCCAACACAGCGCAGTTGGTGGTGATCAGGGGCAGGTAGATGCCCAGAGCGTTATACAGCGGGGGCATGTATTTCCGCAGCACAGTCTCCAGCAGCTGAACCAGTGCGGCGATGACCAGGATAAACACGATGGTCTGCAAATAGGCCAGTCCGTTGGGAACCAGCAGGTACATGTACAAGGGCCAGGTCACTGCGGTGGAAATCACCATGACCACGGTCACCGCGCAGCTCATGCCCACAGCGGTATCCAGTTTTTTGGAAACACCCAGGAAGGGGCAGATGCCCAGGAATTTGTTAAGTACATAGTTTTCCGTCAAAATAGCCGCCAGGAAAATGGCCACCAGGGATTTGATCGTTTGTCCGTCCATCAGTGAGCGGCCTCCTTTCCGTTATCCTTCTGCTGCAGCTTGGTGCAGGAAGCAGCCAGGGGGCAGGCGGCGCATCCGGTGGATTCCGGCGCCTTGCCTTCCTTGGAAAGCTTGCCTGCCAAGGCGATGAGCATGCCGAAGACGAAGAAGCCTCCGGGGGGCAGCAGGAAAATGATAATGGGCTCCATGAACCCGGAGAGTACAGGAATGCCGAACACAGTTCCAGCGCCCAGCAGTTCTCGGATAATGCCCATGGCCAGCAGGGTGGCGGTAAAGCCCACGCCCATGCCCAAGCCGTCCAGCAGGGAAGGCAGTACCTTGTTCTTGCTGGCGAACATTTCCGCACGGCCCAGGATAATGCAGTTGACCACGATCAGGGGCAGGAACACGCCCAGAGCGGTGTCCAGAGCGGGAGAGAAGGCTTGGATAAACAGCTGCACGATGGTGACGAAGCCCGCCACAATGGTGATGAAGGCGGGGATACGCACTTTGTCGGGAATGACTTTGCGCAGCAGGGAAATAACCACGTTGGAGCACACCAGCACAAAGGTGGTGGCGGCGCCCATGCCAATGGCGTTAGAGGCGGCGGTGGTGACAGCCAAGGTAGCGCAGCAGCCCAGTACCAGACGCAGCACAGGGTTTTCCTTGATGATGCCCTTGGTAAATTCATGGAGCAGGGAACGGTTTTTCTTCTCCATGTTACGCCCCTCCTTTCACGGAATAATATTGCTCAATGGCTTGGTTGACCGCGTTGGTCACAGCGGTAGAAGTGACCGTTGCCCCGGTCATGGCCTCGATCTGTCCCTCGGCGGGAGTCTGGTACTTGACCACGGAAAGTCCGCCTTCCGGGGCGGGCTGCAAGTACTGATTGAGGAAATCGGGCTTTTCCGCGTTGGCGCCCAAGCCGGGAGTTTCGTCGTGGCTGAGGATCACCACACCGGTGATGTTGCCGTCCACGTCAATGCCGGTCATCACGCTGACCGTTCCGCCATAGCCGCTGGCCCCTGTCTCAAACACATAGCCGACCAGATCGCTGCCGGAAAGGCCGGTGTAGTAGGCGCCATCGTCCTGGGATTCAAAGGAATCCGCCGTGGGAAGCACGATTTTACGGGATTCCTCAGCGTTTTGCGCTTCCAGCTGGACGATTCGGTCTTTGGTCAGCAGGTTGGTGCCCGCCAAAGCAGCGGAGACCACTACGCAGATCACAAATAAAACCAAAGTGGGCATTAAAATGCTTTTTGCGTCAAGCTTCATTTTTGACGCCCCCTTTCTTCGGTTTCTTCAGGGAGCCAAAAGGCCGGGGCTTAATGTACCGCTCGATCAGAGGGGTGAGGATATTCATCAAAATGATGGAATACGAAACGCCTTCCGGCAGGGAACCGAATTCCCGAATGACCATGGTCAGCAGGCCGCAGCCAAAGGCGAATACGATTCGGCCCCAGAAGTACAGGGGGCTGGTGGTGTAGTCGGTGGCCATGAAGAAAGCACCCAGAAGCAGGCCGCCGGACAACAGGTCGAACAGAGGGTCACGGCCAAACAGGGCAGAAAACACCGCTGCGGTGGCCAGGTAGGTCACGGGAATCACCGGGCTGATCACCCGGCGGACAATCAGGTACACCCCGCCCAGAATCAGCGCCAGGGCACAGGTTTCACCCAGGCAGCCCCCGGTGTTCCCCAGGAACAGATCCAGGTAGGAAGGCAAAGACCCGCCCCCTTCTTTCAGGATCCCCAAAGGCGTGGCGGTGGTCACGGCGTCGGCAGAAGCGGCGTAGTCAAAAGGCTGCACCCAATGGGTCATGCGTGAGGGGAAGGAGTTCAGCAGAATGATACGGGCGGTCAGAGCGGGGTTTACAAAGTTCTGGCCGATACCGCCGAACATCTGTTTGACCACTACAATGGCCACCACACTGCCGAATACGGCGATGAGGGGATTGATGGTAACAGGCAGGTTCAGCGCAAGCAGAACGCCTGTGACCACGCAACTCAAGTCGCCTACGGTCTGGGGGCGTTTCATCACTTTGCGGCACAGGTATTCGCTGAGCACGCAGGCGGCCACGCAGGTTACGATTACCACCGCTGCCCTGGGGCCAAATAAGATCACGGAAGCGATCATGGCCGGAGCCAGGCCGATGATCACGTCCAACATAAGGTTTTGGGTAGTCCTCCCGCCATTGAAATGAGGGGAAGAGGATACAATCAGCTTGTCCAATTCACATTCCATCCTTTCCGGAAAGCATAGGGGATTGTATACGCTCTGAAAAGCTCCCAACCCAGTGGGAGTTTCCCAGAGGCGGGGGGATTAGGCTTTTTTTGCCGCCTTTCGCACATAGCTCTTGCCCAGGCGAATGGCCTGCACCAGCCGGCGTCCGGCAGGGCAGGAGAAGGCGCAGCAGCCGCATTCCATACAGGTCATTATGTTCAGGGCGTTTAAGGCGTCCACGTCCTTGCGCTCGGCAGCCTGTTCCAGCTTGGTGGGCATCAGCTGCATGGGACATGCCGCCACACAGCGGCCGCAGCGTATGCAAGAGGTGGGTTGGCGCAAAGCGGCCTCCTGCGCGTCAAAAGCCAAGATGGCGTTATTCTGCTTTAAAATAGGCAGCTCATCGCTGGTGATGGCCACACCCATCATGGGGCCGCCCATGATCAGCTTTTTGGGTTCCGATTTGTAGCCCCCGCAGAAAGCCACCACATCTTTGATGGGTGTGCCCACCGGGACGATGACGTTCTGAGGGTTGCGAATGGCGGAGCCGTCAATGGTTACCCGCTTCAAGGTCAAAGGCATACCGGTGCGCATGTAGCTGGCCAGGAAGGAGATGGAAGCGATGTTCATCACCAAGCAGCCCACATCAGCGGGAAGCTTCCCTTCGGGGACACGCCGCCCGGTACAGGCCTGTACCAGCACTTTTTCAGCGCCCTGGGGATAGCGGCTTTTCAGGGGCAATACCCGGACCTGGTCCAAGGGGTCCCGTTTGGGGTCGTCAGCAATTTCCGTCAGCTTTGCAATCACATCGGGTTTGTTGTTTTCTACAGCGATGATGACCCGCTGGACTCCCAGGATTTCCTTGACTTTGTAAACGCCGTCTAAAACATTGGGGCCATTTTCCAAGGCTTCCCGGTGGTCCGAGGTGACATAGGGCTCGCATTCCGCCACGTTGACGATGAGGGTGTCGATGGTTTTCCCTTCGGGAACGTTCAGCTTTACGTGAGCTGGGAAACCGGCGCCGCCCAGGCCCACCAGTCCGGCGGAGCGGGCCGCGGCGGCCAGTTCCTCTTTGGTGGTGATAGGGGCGGGGGGATAGATGTTGGGATCGTGTTCCATTTTCCCATCGGACTCGATGACCACGGCCTGGGTCATTTGGCCGCCAGTGAGCATTACACTGGTGATTTCCGTCACCGTACCGGAGACGGAAGAATGTACGGGGGCGCAGACATAGGCGTCATTATCGCCGACCACTGTGCCCACAAAAACATGGTCCCCTTTTTTTACAGTGGGGACACATGGTGCGCCAATATGCTGTTGCATTGGCAGGATAATCTTTTCCGGGGGCGGCATGGTAGCGGTGGGAATGTCCCAAGTATTCTTATGATGGGGCACAGCCGCGCCGCCATGGGTGCGGAAAGGACGTTTTGGAAACTCCATTGCTTCATTCCAGCCTTTCGTTTGACTGAAAAGCCCTGCCCGGCCTTGAACCTGAGCAGGGCTTTCCTTATGTTTCATTGTAACCGAAAACCAGGTAAGTCGCAAGAGCTAGGAAGGATAAATAAAAAATTGTCAAAGATGAAAAAAGAAGCTACCTTTTTGCCCAATACGGCAGGCTGGCTTTTCATTTGGCAAGGGCGTTTTTGGCCTTTTCTTTCCGCACCATTTCCCGCCAGATGGTGAGCAGCATGGTGATGTAACAGGCTCCGCCGCCGATGAAATTGGAAATGGGCTCCGCCAGGAACACGCCGTTTACGCCCAGTCCAAACAGATTGGGCAGCAGCAAAGTCAGGGGCACCACAATGATCACTTTCCGGAACAGGGAGAAAAACACTGCCTGCTTGGAGCGTCCCAGGGCCACCGCCGCCGACTGCCCCGCCATTTGCAGGCTCATCATAAAGAACCCGAAGAAGTAAATGTGCATGGAAGGCACTGCCGCTTCCCGGAGAGCTTCCTCACTGCTGAACAGGCCGATGAAGAACCGGGGGAATAAAAACAGCAGCAGCCAAACCACTGTGGTGTACACCACGCAGAGAATGCTGGTGAACTTGATCCCCGCCCGGACCCGCCGGTATTCCTGGGCGCCGTAGTTAAAGCCCACCACGGGCTGTCCGGCGTTGGTCACGCCGTTAATGGGGGTGGAGACCACTTCCCGTACCGAGTTGAGAATGGTCATCACACCCACGTATAAATCCCCGCCAAAGGTTTGCAAAGTGGAGTTGCAGGTGATTTGCACAATGCTGTTTGTCACGGCCATAATGAAGCTGGAAAAGCCCAGGGACACGATTTTCCACACCAGTTTCAGGTCAAGCTTCATGCTGATCCATTCGATCCGGATCAAGGTCTTTTTGCCCCGCAGGAAGGATACCGCCCACAAAGCGGAAATGAATTGGGAGATCACGGTGGCCAAGGCGGCGCCCTGTACGCCCAGGTTCAACAGGAAAATAAAAATAGGATCTAGTACGATGTTGGTTACCGCGCCCAGCAGAACGGTCATCATGCCTTTGCGGCCAAAGCCTTGGGCGTTGATAAAGTTGTTCATGCCCAGGCCGATCATCACGAACACGCTGCCACACAGGTAGATGGTGATGTATCCGTTGGCGTAGGGATAGGTGACGTCGCTGGCGCCAAAGGCATACAGCAAGGGGCGCTTGATAAGCAGAATCACCACAGTGAGGACAATGCCCGTGCCCACCAGAAGGGCAAAGGTGTTGCCCATGATTTTCCGGGCCTTGTCCACATTGTTCCTGCCACGCTCCATGGAAAACAGAGGAGAACCGCCCATGCCGAACAGGTTGGCGAAGGCGGTGACAATGGAGATGATGGGGAATGTAAGTCCAACGCCGGTGAGGGCGTGGGCGGCGGCATTGGGAATATGTCCGATGTACATGCGGTCCACTACGCTGTAGAGCACGTTGATCAGCTGAGCCACAGTCATGGGGATCGCTAGCCGCAGGATATTGCTGGGCACACTGCCCTTGGAAAAATCGCTGGTTTGGGTATTGGTCATGAAGTGAAATCCCGGTCCTTTCTGGGTAGCCCGAAGGGAAGGCGGGCTTTTTTCTTTTAAGTTTAGCAGTTTTCAAGGATTTCCTCAAGTTTTTTCTTTTCAAAGAGCTGGTTTGGTGGTATAATAAATCGGTTATTGACAACGAGCAATTTTAGGCAGTGTCCGGGCGAATGCCGGGACGGCTTCCTTTGGAGGGAAGCGCAATAAAGAAAGGAACGATGGGATACCATGGGAAAGAGAGAGAATTTGCGCAACGTGGCCATTATCGCCCACGTGGATCACGGCAAGACGACGTTGGTGGATCAGTTGCTGCGGCAGAGCGGCGTGTTCCGCCAAAACGAGGCCGTGGCCGAGCGGGTGATGGACTCAGGCGACCTGGAGCGGGAGCGGGGCATCACAATCCTCTCCAAGAATACAGCGGTGATGTACAAAGACACCAAGATCAACATTGTGGACACTCCCGGACACGCGGACTTTGGCGGCGAAGTGGAGCGAGTGCTCCAGATGGTGGACGGCGTGCTGCTTCTGGTGGACGCTTTTGAAGGTTGCATGCCTCAGACACGGTTTGTACTGAAAAAAGCCTTGGCTTTGGGGAAAAAGCCCTTGGTGGTGCTGAATAAGATCGACCGGCCCGGAGCCCGTCCAGCGGAAGTGGTGGACGAGGTGCTGGACCTGTTCATTGAGCTGGGCGCTAACGACGACCAGTTGGATTTCCCGGTGGCCTATGCGTCTGCCCGGGACGGTTACGCCACCCTGGACCCGGATCAGCCCGGAACGGACATGGCGCCGTTGTTTGAAATGATCCTGAAGGAAGTTCCCCCACCGGAAGGAGATATGGAAGGCCCCACCCAGGTGCTGTTTTCCAACATCGACTACGATGAATACGTGGGACGCATTGGCATCGGCCGTGTGGAGCGGGGTTCCATTCAGGTGGGCCAGACCGTCACCATCTGCGGCGGCGGAGAAGACCATCACCAGAATGCCAGGATCACCAAGCTGTATCAGTTTGAGGGCTTGAAGCGGGTGGAAGCCCAGTCCGCCCAGCTGGGGGACATTATCGCCGTGTCCGGTATTGCGGATCTGAACATTGGCCAGACTGCTTGCGCTACGGACTGCGTGGAGCCGCTGCCCTTTGTGAAAATCGATGAGCCTACCGTGTCCATGATGTTCATGGTGAACAATTCCCCCTTTGCCGGACGGGAAGGAAAATACGTCACTTCCCGGAACCTGCGTGACCGGCTGTTCAAGGAAGTGGAGACCAATGTGGCCATGCGGGTAGAGGAAACGGAGTCTTCTGATACTTATAAGGTTTCCGGACGTGGCGAACTGCACCTTTCCATTCTGATCGAACAGATGCGCCGCCAGGGGTACGAGTTCCAGGTTTCCCGTCCCACAGTCATCTATAAGGAAAAGGACGGCAAGCGCCTGGAGCCCATGGAGCTGCTGATGATCGAGGTGCCCGACAATTACGTGGGCGCCGTCATGGAGAAGATCGGTTCCCGGAAAGCGGAGCTTTTGAATATGGGCTCCCGGGAATCGGGAACCACCCATATGGAGTTTAAAATTCCTGCCCGGGGCCTGATGGGCTACCGGTCGGAATTCCTGACTGACACCAACGGCAACGGCATCATGAACCACGTGTTTGACAGCTATGAGCCTTACAAGGGGGATATCCAGCAGCGGGTGCAGGGATCCATCATTGCCCATGAGACAGGTGAATCCACCGCCTATGGCTTGTTCTATGCCCAGGAGCGTGGCCGGTTGTTTATCGGACCCGGCGTGGAAGTTTACGAGGGCATGATCGTGGGGGCCAATCCCAAGACCGAGGACATTGTGGTAAACGTGTGCAAGAAAAAGCATGCCACCAATACCCGTGCTTCCGGTTCCGACGACGCTTTGAAGCTGACTCCTCATTCGGAACTGAGCCTGGAGCAGTGCCTGGAGTTTATCGCCGACGACGAGCTGGTGGAAGTCACGCCCAAGAGCATCCGCATGCGCAAGGCGATCCTTTCCAAGGAGCTGCGCATGAAGCAGGCAAGCAAGAAGAAATAAGAGTTTTGACCGGAATCCGATAGAAAGGAGGCGGCCGGTTGGATATCGTTATCCTGGACCTGGAGTGGAACGGCACCTACAGCCGGCGGCTCAAGGGGTATATCAACGAGATCATCGAGTTTGGCGCCGTGAAATGCGGGCCTGGCCTGACGGAAAAGGCCACCTTTTCCTGCTTTGTCAAACCCCAGGTGGCGAAGCATATCAGCAGCACCATTGTGAACCTGACCAGCATCACCGACGAAAACCTGACAGGGGGAATGACCTTTATGCAGGCGGTAAGCCGGTTTAAGCGCTGGGCGGGGGATTGCGTGGTGATGACCTGGGGTACCTCGGATATTTTGACGCTGATTGAAAACTGCCGGTATTTCAGTGGGGATGAACATGTGCCGTTTCTTTCCCGGTATTGTGATTTGCAGATGTTCGCCCAAGACCGGATCGGCTTGGGGCGAAAGGAGCAAGTGGGGCTTTCCCGGGCGGCGGAGCTGCTGGGATTGGACGTGTCCGGCATGGACCATCACCGGGCGCTGGACGACAGCCAAATGACGCTGGCGGTTTTGCGGAAAATTTACGATCCCAAAGCCATCGCACCCTACATTGACGAGTGCGACCGGGAATTCTACCGGCGTATCACCTTTAAGACCACCTATGTCTGCGATTTGCACAGCCCCCTGGTGGAAAAGAGCCATTTGCGGTTTCCCTGTCCCAAATGCGGCGAGGAAAGCCGGCGGCTTACACGCTGGAACTTGAAGAATAAGAGCTTTCGGGCGGATTTCCGCTGTACCCGCTGTGGCCATTTGTTTGCGGGAAGGCTGACGATCAAACAGAAATACGAGGGATTGACTGTGAACAAGAAAACATTCCCATTGCCGGATATTGAAACGCCCCGCCAAGCCGTCCCTGGCCCTGTGGGGAATATGGAACTGGAGTTGCCCAAGGGAGTTGGGGTGCTGCGCTTTGCCGCCTGGAAGGACCTTTCCTTTGTGAACCATGCCTTTACCACCAGGATCGGCGGCGTCAGCGAAAAGGAATTCGCCTCTATGAATCTGGGCTTCGGCCGTGGGGACGAAGAGGAGAAGGTGGCGGAGAATTACAGGATCTTCTGTGATGCTGCCGGATTCCAGCCGGAATCCCTGGTGTGCGGGGCGCAGGACCACCACATCAATATCCGCCGTGTGGGTAGTGCCCAGCGGGGGATCGGCATTTGGCGGGAGAAGGATCTGGAATCTATCGACGGCCTGTGCACCGACGATCCTTCCGTCACATTGGTGATCTATTGCGCCGACTGCGTGCCGCTGTATTTTGCCGATGAGGAGCACAACGCCATCGGATTGGCTCACGCTGGCTGGCGTGGGACTGCCGCCGGCATGGCCAAGGCCATGGTGGAGCGTATGGCATTGGAATTTGGTACCCGGCCGGAAGCTTTGAAAGTGGCCGTGGGTCCTTCCATTGGCAAGGACTGCTTTGAGGTCGATGAGCCGGTGGCCGTGGAGTTTTTAAAGCTTCCCGGGGCGGAACACTTTGTTTTTGGCCCGGAGAGAGAAAAGTACCATGTGGATTTGTGGGAGTGCAACCGGCAGTTCCTGTTGGGCGCCGGGGTAAAAGCGGAAAATATCGCCATAGGCGGCGTCTGTACCATGTGTGAAAGCGACCTGGTGTTTTCCCACCGGAAAACCCGGGGCCAGCGGGGCAGCAATTGCGCCATGCTGGCGCTCAGAGGTGGAAAAGCATGATCGCCGTCTGCCATCTGTGCCCTAGGAATTGCGGAACGCCTCGTGGGGAAACAGGAACTGGAGTGTGCCGCAGCGGGGAAACCATGAGAGTTGCCCGGGCGGCACTCCATTTTTGGGAAGAACCCCCCATCAGCGGAAAAAGAGGCTCTGGGGCAGTGTTTTTCACAGGCTGTACCCTGGGCTGCGTGTTCTGCCAGAACGGGGAAATCAGCCACGGGCCGAACCAGGGAAAAGAAGTGACCCCGGAAGAGTTGAGCTCCTTGTTCTTCTCTTTGGTAGAACAAGGAGCGCACAATATCAATTTGGTGACCCCAACCCATTTTGTGCCTCAAATCCGGAAAGCGCTGCTGGTGAAAAAGCTTCCCGTACCGGTGGTGTACAACACATCCGGGTATGAACGGGTGGAAACCCTGCGTATGCTAGAGGGGCTGGTGGATATTTACCTGCCCGACTATAAATATGAGGAGCCGGAGTTGGCGGCCCGTCTTTCCAGGGCAAAGGATTATCCGGAAGTGGCCCGGGCTGCGATTCACGAAATGGTGCGGCAGGTGGGTGCCCCTGTTTATGGGGAAGACGGCATGATGAGCCGGGGCATGTTGATCCGTCACCTGATTTTACCCGGCCATACGAAAAATTCCATTGCCGCCTTGGAACGGATCCAAAAGGAGTTCCCGGGGATTCCAGTCAGCCTGATGGCCCAGTACACCCCATGCGGCAACTTGGAGGATTTCCCGGAACTGGGACGTCCCATCACTCCCCGGGAGCAGCGGAAAGTGGAAGACGCTTTGTTCCGTTTGGGACTGGATGGTTTTACCCAAGACAGGACAGCCAAAGGACGGCAGTATATTCCGGATTTCCACTCCTTTTAAAAGGGGTGTTTCTGTCTGGGGGAAATACATGGTTGAAAAAGCGCTGTGGCAGCCTTTTTTCAGAAAGGCTGCCGGAAAGGGGGAGCCGCTGTGAAAGCGGAAGTGTGTTCCTCATTGGAAAAAATCTTTTTAGGACAACAAGGGAATAGGCCTTCCCTGCAAGGGTTCCGCTGCTTGGGCGGAGAGGAATTCGCCTGGCAGGTGATCCTCTGGCGGGAAGGCTGGGGAGCGGTTCCGGTGAACATAGAGGTGGACTCCCCCTTGAAGGAATGGGTGGAAGTGTTTCAGGTAGGACAGGTGCCCTGCGCTTTGCCCGCCTATCCCTCTGCCGCCCAGGACGGGGATTACCTTACCACCCAGCCGGGGCTTTTTCCCGATCCTTTGCTGCCCTTGCAGGGATCTGTCGTGGAGCTGAGCGCTTTTTTCCCTACAGTACTGTGGGTCAACGGCAAAATCCCCCAGGGATTCCCGGCCGGTGATTATCCGGTGACTCTGCGGATTTCCAGTGTGGAAGAACAGGTTTCCAGTACGGTGAAAATCCATGTGGTGGGGGTGGATTTGCCGCCTCAGAAGCTGGTGTATACCCAGTGGTTTCACGGGGACTGCCTGGCGGATTATTACCAGGTGCCGGTGTATTCCCAGGCCCATTGGGAGCTTTGGGAAAGCTTTTTGAAAGCGGCGGCAGATGAGGGCATGAACATGGTGCTGACTCCCATCTTTACCCCGCCGCTGGATACAGAACCGGGCAAGACCCGGCCGTGTACCCAGCTCATCGGCGTGGAAAAGGAAGGGGAAACCTACCGGTTCGATTTTTCCCAGTTGGAACGGTTTATCGCCATGGCCCGCCGCTGTGGCGTGGAATATTTTGAAATGGCCCATCTGTTTACCCAGTGGGGGGCGAAGTATGCCCCGGCCATTTACGGGACGGAAGGGGGCATAAGACGGCGGCTGTTCGGGTGGGATACCTTGGCGGTTTCCCAGGAATATGCCGGGTTCTTGCGACAGTTATTGCCGGAGCTGACTTCTTTTTTGCGGGAGCAGGGGCTTTCCGGAAAAGCGGTGTTCCATGTTTCCGACGAGCCTGAGGAAAAGGACTTGGAGTCTTACCGGCAGGCCCGGGAACTGGTGGCTCCTTACTTGGGGGAATTCCCCCTGTATGACGCTTTGTCCGAGCCTGCTTTTTACGACCGGGGATTGGTAGATCATCCGGTGGTGGCCACGAATCACATGGAAGGATTTTTGGAGCGGAAGGTTCCAGGGCTTTGGGCCTATTATTGTTGTGCCCAAGGGGTGGACGTAGCCAACCGGTTTTTGGCCATGTCTTCCCAGCGCAACCGGATTTTGGGCTGGCAGCTGCATAAATTCCAGGTAGCTGGGTTCCTTCATTGGGGATACAATTTTTGGTACAGCCAAAATTCCCGAGAGAAGGTGAACCCCTGGCTGGTGACGGATGCTATGGGGGCGTTTCCAGGGGGAGACGCGTTTTCCGTGTATCCGGGAGAAACAGGGCCGGTTCAGTCCCTGCGCATGAAAGTGTTTCACCATGGATTGCAGGATTTGCGGGCTTTGGAGCTGGCGGAAACCCTGACTGGGAAAGATCCGGGAATCCGTGTCATGCCCGGATATGAGGAAATGACCTTTGCCTGGTATCCCCGGCAGGCAGCGGATCTGCTTTCTGCCCGGGAACGGTTGAACGCCTTGATCGAGGAACAGCTCAAATAAAAAATACCTTGTGGGATTTGCATGCAGGAGGTTGCTATGATCCAGAAATTGTTTGATTTTATTGAAAAATCCCCCACCGCCAGCCATACGGCGGCCACAGCCCGGGCCATGTTGGAGGCCCAGGGATTTCAAGAGCTTTTGGAAACGGACTCGTGGAATTTAAAGGCGGGAGGCAAGTATTTCGTCACCCGGGGCATGAGCGCTTTGATGGCGTTCAAGCTTCCCAAGCCGGATTTTCAAGGGTTTTCGGTGGTGGCTCCCCACGGGGATTCCCCTTGCTTCAAGGTGAAGGAACGCCCGGAGCTGCGGCTGGACGGCCAGTACACCAAGCTGAATACGGAAGTCTATGGCGGTATGCAGCTTGCCCTTTGGACAGACCGTCCCCTTTCTGTGGCGGGCCGTCTGGCGGTGTGTACGGAAGATGGGGTGAAAGGGGTCCTGGCGGATATTTGTCGGGACCTGCTGGTGATCCCCGGCGTGGCCATTCACATGAACCGGGGCGTCAACGACGGCGTAAAGCTGGATACCCAAAAGGATACGCTGCCCTTGCTGGGAGGCAGTGAAGCGGATCTGGTAAAGCTGGTGGCCGAAAGCGCCCAGGTTTCCCCAGAGGACATTCTCTCTTGGGACCTGTACCTGTATAGCCGGTCCCGGGGTACGGTGTTCGGGGCGGAGAAGGAGTTTATCGCTGCCCCCCGCCTGGACGATCTGGAGTGTGTGTTTTCCGCGGTAACCGCTTTTCTGGCGGCAGAAAATCCGGAAAACGTCACAGTATGCGCCTTGTTCGACAATGAGGAGATCGGCAGCCTGACCCGGCAGGGAGCGGATTCCACGTTCCTGTCCGATGTGCTGGAGCGGATTTG
>DXXH01000014.1:19143-22564 GCA_019416395.1 Clostridiales bacterium | reverse complement strand
CGTGAGGAGATGCTCCGGGCCATTGCCGGTGGGTTCCTGCTGTCCGCGGACAACGCTCACGCTGTCCACCCGGATAGCCCGGAGAAATCCGACTTGACCAACCGGTGCTATTTGAATGGCGGCGTTGTGGTCAAGCACAGCCCCCGGTATGCCACCGACGCTTTGACCGCTGGGGTGTTTCAGAAGATTTGCGAGAAAGCCCAGGTGCCGGTTCAGGTGTATTACAACAATTCCAAAATCCCCGGAGGCGGCACATTGGGGAACCTGTCCGGATCCCATGTGGCGTTGCCCACAGTGGACATTGGACTTCCCCAGCTGTCTATGCATTCCCCCTATGAAACAGCGGGAGCTAAGGATCTGGAGTACATGGTCCGGGCCATGAAGGCGTTTTATGAAAGCGTCATCACCTGCCAAGGGCGGGACCAGTACCGGATCGACTGACCGTTTCGCTGGGCGAAGACGGGAAGGCGGAGCGCTGGCCGGTAGGCGGCGCCGGGATTTCCCAAAACACTCCCAAACCGGAGTGAGAGTATCCAAAAGGAGGTAGTTGATATGTTACAGGGTAAGGCCCAGAAAAACTGGGCGGAGAGTACGGTGTTTTATCAGATCTATCCCATGGGGTTCTGTGGAGCGCCCTTTGAGAATGACGGAGTGACCGTGGACCGGATTTCCAAGGTGAAGGACTGGATTCCCCATCTGGAAAAGCTGGGCATTGGGGCGATTTATTTTTCTCCCGTGTTTGAATCCGATTCCCATGGATATGACACCCGGGATTACCGGAAAATTGACTGCCGTTTGGGTACGAACCAGGATTTTAAAGAGGTGTGCGACGCGCTGCATCAAGCGGGGATCCGGGTGGTGCTGGACGGTGTCTTCAACCATGTGGGCCGTGGATTTTGGGCGTTTCAGGACGTGCAGCGGAACCGGGAGTCTTCTCCTTATAAGGACTGGTTCCACATCAATTTTGGGGGAGACAGCGGTTATCACGACGGATTCTGGTATGAAGGCTGGGAAGGCCATTTCGAGCTGGTAAAGCTCAATCTGCAAAACCCGGCGGTGGTGGATCACCTGCTGGAATGCGTGGGACAATGGATGGACGAATTCTCCATTGACGGCCTGCGGCTGGACGTGGCGTATCTGCTGGACGAGAACTTTATGCGCCGGCTTCACAGCTATGTGCGCCAGCGGGACGAGGGATTTTTCCTGTTGGGAGAGATGATCCATGGGGACTATAAGCGGATCGTCAACCCGGAGATGCTGGACAGCGCCACCAATTACGAGTGCTATAAGGGGCTGTACTCGGCCTTTAATTCCATGAACATGTTTGAGATCGCCCATTCCCTGGCCCGGCAGTTTGGCCCGGAGCAGTGGACCTTGTATAAGGGAATGCACCTGTTTTCCTTTGCCGACAACCATGACGTGACCCGGCTTTACAGCATTTTACAGGACAAGAAGCAGATTTTCGGCCTGTATGCCGTGCTGTTTTGTATGCCGGGAATTCCCTGTGTGTATTACGGCAGTGAGTGGGGCGCTGTTGGGGAGAAGAGCCAGGGGGACCCGGCGCTGCGTCCCTGTTTTGAGAAGCCAGAGGAAAACGAGTTGACGGAATTTATCGGCAAGCTCGCACGGATCAAATCGGAAAGCAAGGCCCTGAAAGACGGAGATTTCAAAAATCTCACACTTCGGAACAAACAGTGGATTATGGTGCGGCAGTGTTCGGTAGAAACGGTCATTTTGGCAGTGAACGCCGAGGCTAATCCCTGTCAAATGGAATGCGCCTACCATGGCCCCGCCACGGAATTGCTTACCGGGGAGAAAACCAGTCTCAACGGTACGGTAGAACTGCAAGGCTATGAAGTGAAGATCTACAAGATGGGATAACCGGGCGGCCTGGCGAAAGAGTCTGCACTTTCCGCCCGACGACGAAAAATCCCCCGAACCAGTAATGGTCCGGGGGATTTTTATTTTGCGTCTTTAGGGGTAGACCGCTCCGTCCTCGGTGGTCCAAATCAACGTGCACTGGTCTTCTAAGTGGGAAAGGACGTAGTCCTGGTCTCCCCATTTCAGGGGATTGCCTGTGTAATAATAGGCTTCCACAACATCGCCGCCGGGGAAGGAACTTTCTGCTTCCTCATAGAGGAGTGCCTCTGTTTCCTTGTCTAATTCCCGTTTGGGGGCAAAAGGTTCATTGCCGTAGTTTACATATGCTTCCGGAGTCAAAGGGGTAAAATAGGACATTGCATTGTAATTCACACCGCCGCCCCAAAGAAAGTGATTGAGTCTGTTTTCCAGACTATCTACGGAAGCGAAGACCAGCAAAGTGCCGTCTTCCGTGGAGTTTTCTGTGATAGGGGCTGGAAAATATCCTACCCCACCAGGAGCCACAATTTCCAAGACCAGCCGGTCATTTTCCACGGAAATTCCCTTCACAGACTCAATGGGCTGGCTTAAAAGGGGCATTCTCATCACAATATTGCCCACAAATCCCAAGAAAATCACTGCCACCAGTGCGGCAATCCCAATTTTCACCCATCTACGGCGAAGAGTCCGTTTTACCTTTTTCAGGCCTTGTGACTTGTGCGTTTCTTCTTCCAACAATGGTTGGGCAAGAGGAAGTCCGTCAAGCTTGTGAAACTCCTCTTGACAGGCCGGGCAGTCTTTCAGATGTTCTTCGATCAAAGCGCTGCTGTTCTCGCTGCACACGTTGTCGTGATACAGAGGGAGCAGATCCTGAACCACAGAGCAAGGCAATTTCATGACAATTCCTCCTTGATCTTCATTCTGGCCCGGTGATAGGTTACCCGGGCCCAGCTTTCGGTTTTCTCAAACAGCCCGCCAATCTGGGAGAAGCTCAGCTCCCCGAAAACCCGCAGCCAAAATACTTCCCGGTAAGGCTCAGGCAGGGTGTGGAGAATCCGGTGGATTCGCAGGGCTTCTTCCCGGTCGCCCAGACGCTGTTCCAGATCCTGTGGATCTGGCCAATCCTCTGGGGGAGATTGGGCTGTCCGCTTTCGTTTTTGCAGCAGGGTGAAATAGGTGTTTTTGGCGATCTGACACAGCCATACGTTGAGCCGGCACTCTCCGTGAAAGGAATCGATGGCCTTGAGCGCCTTGAAAAAAGATTCCTGGGTAACCTCTTCCGCCATGGCAGGATCATGACTCAGGCGCAGACAATAGCCGTACACCATGTCGTAATAATCCGAGTAGATTTTTTCGAAATCCTTCATCTCCTCACCCCACTTCCGTCAATAAGACTGCTTCTTACCCCATTCGTTACACGGTTTGAAAAAAATTTTTCCCTTTTCAGCATACCAAAGGTCCAGAGCGTTGAAAAGGGGGAAAATCCCGTTGCGCTTTTGGCAGAAGCCGGGTATAATCGAACCAGAAGGAGGGGCTTTCCATGACATTGCTCACCTATTCC
>DXXH01000014.1:0-19133 GCA_019416395.1 Clostridiales bacterium | reverse complement strand
ATTCCCATGTGGGTGGCCCAGTTTGCCCTGTACTTCTGCCTGCGCCGGGCTGGCATGATGAAAGAAAGTTTGATCGCCAAGTGTGCCGGTAGCTTTTTGGCAGTGGGCAGCGCTGCGTTTGCTTTGGCTGCTCAAGGGGGTGTTGTAACGATTCCCCTGGTGTTTTGGTTTTTCGTGCTGTGTACCATAGCCGATGCCTTGCTGGAGATCAGTTTCGTGCCTGGGATGCTGGTGTTTGGCGCTGCCCACGTGTGTTTGGTTGTCTGGATGTGGGGGCAGGGTTCTCCCACTTGGTGGAGCTTGGCCTTGTGGATTGCCCTATATTTGCTTACAGCTGTGCTTTTCCGGAAAGAATTGCCCACCCTGGGGAAGCTGACAGGGCCGTTTCTGCTGTATCCGGCATTGTTGGGAGGCAGTGTTGCCTTGGCGGTACCTTTGCCGTTCTTGTTGGGGGAACGCTGGTGGCCAGTGGCGATTGGGGCGGTGCTGTTCTACATCTCCGATATGCTGGTGGCGAAGAACCAGCTGGCCCATTGGGATAAGAAATGGCAGAAGCCTATCATGGCGCTGTACTGGGGAGCGCTGTACTTGATTAGCATTGGTTTGTGGCGGTGAATGGAGGAGAGATCGTGAAGATCAAATTGCGTACCGTAGTGGTGGACTGTAAAGATGCCCAAGTGACATCTGCGTTTTATTCCAAACTTTTGGGCTGGGAAATTACTGCCAGTGAACCAGGTTGGGTATTGATGCGGGATCCAAAGGGTGGAACGGGATTGTCTTTCCAGACCGAGGAAGGATATGTGCGGCCGGTGTGGCCGGAAGAACCGGGAAAGCCTGCTAAAATGCTCCACCTGGATTTTTTGGTAGAGAACTTGGCTCAGGCGGAGCAGCACGCATTAAAGTGTGGGGCGGTGAAATCGCCGGTACAGTTTTTGCAGGGAGTCACCGTATTTTTTGACCCAGACGGCCACCCCTTTTGCCTGTTTGAGGATCCAGGATATTCCTGGGAATAAAAAGGGGAAGGGATCTCCCACGTGGGAGATCCCTTCCTTTTTCGGGGAAATATTCAGAGAAGAACTTGTACTCAGAACTTAGTTGGGAAAAACAAGCCGTACCGTGGTGCCTTTCCCTTCGGTGCTGTCCAGGGAAACCTGGGCGTTGTGGAAGGCGGCACCGTGCTTCACAATGGAAAGCCCCAGTCCTGTGCCGCCAATTTCCTTGGAGTGGCTTTTATCCACCCGGTAGAACCGTTCAAACACCCGGTCTACATCGCTTTGGGGAATGCCGATTCCCGTATCGGTCACGGTGATGGTGGGACCGTTGGGGCTTTTTTCCACAGTCACCGTCACACGGCCGTTTTTCTTATTGTACTTTACAGCATTGTCCATCAGGTTGAAAATCATTTCGTCCACAATGCTCTTTACGCCGTTTATTTCCGCTTTATCGCCGATTACGGTAATCACCACGCCGTTTTTCTTGGCGGAATCCTTCAAGCGGTTGGCAACGTCCCGGGCAAGAGCGGCAAGGTCAAAATCTTCCCGCTCCAGCTGCACATCTTCCTCGTCCAGCCGGGACAGGTTCAAAATGTCGTCCACCAGAGAGATCAGCCGCTGGGACTCCATATAGATGTTTCCGGCGAACCGGGGGATATCTTCAGGTTTCACAATGCCGTTCTGAATGATTTCCGCAAACCCGGAAATGGAAGTCAGGGGAGTCTTCAGCTCGTGGGACACATTGGCGGTGAATTCCCGCCGCAGGTTTTCCCGTTCTTCCCGCTCGGTGATGTCCAAAATCACCACCACAGCGCCTTCCACTTCTCCTTCCCGGCGGACGGGGTTGGCCATCACTTGGCAGCAGCGGCCTCCTTGACGGACCAGCTGTTCGCTGCGGCTTCCGGAAAGAGCGGCGTCCACCGCGCTGCGGAAACCGGCGCTCCGGTTCAGTGCCAGAGCGCTTTCATGGCTTTCCGCCGGAGCGGCGTCCGCGCCAAGCAGCCGTAAAGCGCTGGTGTTGTAGGAGAGAATATCGGTATTTTTGTCCAGCACCAGAAACCCTTCGCTCATGTTTTCGGTGATGGAAGTGAACTCTTCCTGCTTTTCCCGCAGGGAGCGCATCTGCTGGGCGATCACCTCGTTTTGCCGGTTGATTTTTCCCAGCAGGGGAGACAACTCATCGTAAACCACATTGTCGGCGGGAGCGTTCAAATCCAGCCGGTTGATGGGCGCCACAATATGTTTGGTCAGGAAATTGGAGAAGCATACGGTGATGACCGCCACCAGCACGGCGATCCCGATGATCCAGGGCAGCATGGAAAGCACCGCAGCCAAAACCGTATCCGTGTTGCAGGCTACCCGCAGGATTTGGCCGTTTTGCAGTTTTACCGCATAGTAAAAGGTCTGTTGGGACAGGGTGCCGGACACCCGGGTGGCTTCCCCAGCCCCAGCGGTAGACGCCTGTTTGACTTCCTGGCGTTCAGCATGATTTTCCATGGTGGCGGGATCGGCCTGGTTGTCAAAAAGCACCGTGCCGTCCGTGTCGATCAGGGTAATGCGGTTGGGCGTGTTTTCCACGGTTTCCAGGTAGGCTTCTCCGGAAAGTTCCACCGCCCCCCGAATGTACCGGGCTTCTTCCCGGACTTCTGTCTTCATGCGGGCGTTGGTGTTGCCGTAATAGACGAAGGTGACAAGCAGCGAGGAAAGCAGAATCGTCACCAGCGCCAGCAGGCACATATTTTTAAAGATCTTTTTTCTCACAGGTGGTCAATTCCTTTCTTGACGGTGTGGGCGTACTCCTTATTCCCGGCGGTCGATTTTATATCCTACGCCCCGCACTGTTTCGATGAGGGCGCCGCATTCCCCAAGCTTTTGGCGGAGAGTGCGGACATGCACGTCAACCGTACGGGTTTCGCCGTCGAAATCGTACCCCCAGATCCGGGCCAGGATCTTATCCCGGGTGAGCACCATGCCGTCGTTTTCCAGCAAGAAACAGAGCAGCTCAAATTCCTTCAGGGTGAGAGCCACTTCCTTTCCGTCCACCTTCACCATGTGGCGGGAGGGGGACACATACAGCTTGCCCAGGGTGTACTCCTTTTCTTCGGATTCCTGGGGGCCGGCCCGTCGGAGCAGCGCCTTGATGCGGGCAATCAGCTCCATCATGCCGAAGGGCTTGGGCACGTAGTCGTCCGCGCCGCTGTCCAGCCCCAGCACTTTATCATATTCGCTATCCTTGGCGGTAAGCATCATCACCGGCAATTTTTTGGTAGTGGGATTGGCCCGCAGCTTCTTGAGGATTTGCAGGCCGTCCTCTTCGGGCAGCATAATGTCCAAAAGCACCAGGCTGGGGAGTTCCTGTTCCATGGCGGCCCAGAATTCCCCGGGTTTTCCAAAACCCATGGCTTCATACCCGGTGGAATTCAGTGTGTAGACCACCAATTCCCGGATACTGTTATCGTCTTCCAAAAAATAGATCATAGCCCTTCCCGGCCAAAGGCCGGACCGTCCTTTCTCAAAACAATGATTAGGCCTGCGCCTTTGTGCCGGTGAGGGAATATTGCACCCATTCGGCCACATTTACCGCATGGTCACCGATCCGCTCAAAATATTTGGCCACCATCAGCAGGTCCAGGCAAAATTCGCCGCTTTCCCGGTTTTCACTGATCAGCTGGATCAGCTCGCTCTTCACCCGGATGAAAAGGTCGTCCACCACGGAATCGTACTGCATCACGCACCGGGCCAAAGGCAGGTCCTGACGCACAAAGGAATCGATGGCGTTGGTGACCATCTTGATGGTGGCTTCCGCCATATCCTTGATATGCACCTTGCTGAAGGTGATCGTCCCCTGCTGCAAATAGGGCAGAAGCTCCGCAATGTCCGAGGTCTGGTCGCCGATCCGTTCCAGATCGGTAATCATCTTCAAAGCAGAGGAGATCTGCCGCAGGTCTCTGGCAACCGGCTGCTGTTGGAGCAGAAGGCGCATGCACAGATTTTCGATTTCCCGTTCCTTTTGGTCGATTTCCAGCTCGATGGCCTTGACTTTGGACACCAGTTCCATATCGTTTTCCAAAAGGGCCTTTGCGGCGGTGGAAATGGCGTCCTCACACAGGGCGCCGGTGGTGATGAGCGCTACGTTGAGTTGTTCCAGCTGTTCGTCAAATTTCGTTCTCATAGTGCAAATCCTTTCCCATCAGCCAAACCGGCCGGTGATGTAATCTTCAGTACGCTTGTCTTTGGGCATAGAGAATACCGTTTCGGTAGGACCGAATTCCACCAGCTCGCCTAAGAGGAAGAACGCCGTTTTGTCCGAAATACGGGCGGCCTGCTGCATATTATGAGTCACGATAACGATAGTATAATCTGATTTCAGCTCCATTGCAAGCTCCTCGATCTTCGAGGTGGAAATGGGGTCCAAAGCGGACGTGGGTTCGTCCATGAGCAGCACTTCCGGTTCCACCGCCAAAGCCCGGGCGATGCACAGACGCTGCTGCTGGCCACCGGAAAGCCCCAAAGCGCTTTTCTTTAAGCGGTCCTTCAATTCGTCCCAGATGGCGGCGCCCCGCAAGGATTTTTCCACGATTTCATCCAGCTTTACCTTGGAGTGGATTCCGTGGGTGCGGGGGCCGTACGCGATGTTGTCGTACACGCTCATGGGGAAGGGGTTGGGCTTCTGGAAGACCATGCCCACCCGCTTGCGCAGCTGGTTCACGTCGATGTTGCCGTAGATATCTTCCCCGTCCAAAAGGATTTCCCCAGTGATTTTGCAGCCTTCCACCAAGTCGTTCATGCGGTTCAGGGATTTGAGCAGGGTGGATTTTCCGCAGCCAGAGGGGCCGATGAAAGCGGTGACTTCATTGGGGGCGATGCTCATATTCACAGATTTCAGGGCTTTGAAATCCCCATAGTAGAGGTCCAGGTTTTTGACCGTGATTTTATCCATAAGAGAAACCTTCCATTCCTTTCGTTCATCTCAGGGCGGAGCAGCATATATTTAAAAGCGCCGCCCGGATCTTTCAAAAATTTACGCCTTGGTGAATTTCCTGGCCACAAAAGAGGAAAGGGCGTTGATGCCAACCACCAGTACCAGCAGCACCACGGCTGTGGCGTAAGCGGCCTCACGTGCCAGGCCTTCGTTCAACAGGTTGTACATATGTACCGCCAAGGTCCGGCCAGACTCCATGGGGTTGACGGCCACCTGGGCCACTGTGCCGGAGGTGAACATCAAAGCGGCGGTTTCCCCTACGATCCGGCCCACTCCCAGAATGATGCCGGAGAGGATCCCAGGCATGGCAGAGGGCAAAATGATACGGAACACGGTACGCAGTTTACCGGCTCCCAGGCCGAAGCTGCCTTCCCGGAAGGAATCGGGCACACCCATCAGGGCTTCTTCCGTGGTGCGCATGACCAAGGGGAGAATCATAATGGCCATGGTCAAAGCGCCGCCCAGCATGGAGTAGCCCCAGCCAAAGGACACGCCGAAAAACAGGAAGCCGAACAGGCCGTAGACGATGGAAGGGATCCCCGAAAGGGTTTCGGCAGTGATGCGCACCACTCCTACCAGTTTATTGCCGCGGCGGGCGTATTCCACCAGGTAGATGGCGGAGAAAATGCCGATGGGGACCGCAACGATCAGGGACAGGAGCGTCATGATCACAGTGTTGATCAAGGCCGGAAGCAACGAAGCGTTTTCGCTGTTGTATTCCAGCTCAAACAGGGAAGGCTTCAAATTGGGAACGCCCATAACAATGATGTACGCCACCAGGAACAGCAGAACCGCTACGGTGATGATGGCGGCCAAGGTGACGATGACCCGCAGGAACAGGGAAAAAGGCGATCTCTTATACTGTTTCAACGCCTGCTGAAAAGTGGGCTTGTTGATGGCCACGATCCGGTCAGCGGGGGATTTCTTTTTCAGATTTTCCGTCAAATCGCTCATGCCTTACTCTCCTTCCGCTTGATGATGGAAAACAGCAGGTTGATAATCAGAATGAACACGAATAACACCACGCCGGTGGCGATCAACGCTTCCCGGTGCAGGCCGGTGGCGTAGCCCATTTCCATGACGATGTTGCCGGTCAGGGTGCGTACGCCGTCCAGCAGGCTGCCGGGGATCCGGGGCTGGTTGCCGGCAATCATGATCACTGCCATGGTTTCGCCGATGGCCCGGCCCACGCCCAGGATAATGCCAGCCATAATGCCAGATTTCGCCGCGGGGACCGTGACAAAGAACACACTGCGCTCATGGCTTGCCCCCAAAGCCAAAGCCCCTTCGTAATAGCTGTCAGGAACGGCGCGGATCGCGCTTTCGGAAACGCCGATGATGGTGGGCAGGATCATGATGCCCAAAAGGATAGAGGCGGTTAAAATGCTTTTGCCGTGGTTGTTCCCGAAAAAGGTCTGCATAATGGGGACGATGACCATCAAACCGAAAAGCCATAGACGATTGAAGGAATCCCCGCCAGCAGGTTTACCGCCGGCTTCAAGAATCTATACAGCGGGGCGGGGCAGAACTTGGCCATGAAAATGGCGGCTAAAAGGCCCAGGGGAACACCCACGATGATGGCGCCCGCTGTAACGTAGATGCTGCCCAGGATCATGGGGAAAATGCCGTATTGGTCGCTGTTAGGGCGCCATTCCGTACCCAAAAGGAAGTTGAGCGGGCCGATTTCCCCAATGGCGGGAAGGCCGTTGGCAAAGAGGTAGATACAGATCAATGCTACCGCCAGAATGGAGATGCACGCGGCAATCAGGAAGACCACCTGCATGACCCGTTCTTTCAATTGTCTGCTGTGACGTGGTTTAGTGGATTCTTTCATAAGTAGTGACTGCCCTCCTACAGAAAAGGGGCTGAATCAGGCGGTGAATACCGGCCTGCAGCCCCTTCCTATGTGATTCGTTGTTTGGCGTGGGAGTGTTAGGCCAGCTCGGACCAATCGGTGATTTCGCCGGTGTAGATCTTCTGGACCTGCTCGCTGGTCAGCTCGTCGATGGGGGAATCGTTGTTCACGATGATGGCGATTCCGTCTGTGGCGATTACAGTGTTCACCAGGCCGGCGTCCAGCTCTTCCTGCTTCAGCTCACGGGAAGCCATGCCGATATCGCATACGCCGTCAATGGTGTTGGTCATGCCGGTGGTGGAGGCACTGGTCTGCAATTCGATCTCAGCGTTGGGGTTCACCGTCTGATACCCCTCAATGAGTTTCTCCATCAGAGGAGAGACGGAAGAGGAACCGGAAACCGTGACTTTGCCGGAAGGCTGGTTGCCGGAGTAGGGCTCCACGTCAGCGATGGGAATGTAATCCTCTGCCACAATGGCCTGGCCTTCCTCGCTCATGATGTAGTTCATAAAGTCCTGAGCCACTTCGGAAAGGTCCTCGCCTTTGGTGGCGACGTTGAAGGGACGGGATACCTTGTAAGTGCCGTTTTCGATGTTCTCAGCAGTGGGTTCCACACCGTCGATCTTCACACCCTTTACGGTGTCGTCCAGAGAGCCCAGGGAGATGTAACCGATGGCGCCGGTGTTGCCTGCTACGGACTGGATCACAACTTCGGTGCTGTTGCAGATTTCGGCGTCTGTGGTGGTCATGTCACCCTCGTCGGTCTCAACGCCCATCAGCTCCACGAAAGCGCCCCGTGTACCGGAACCGTCTTCACGGGAGATTACAGTGATGGGACCGGAAGCGGCAGTGCCTTTCGCCTGGGCCCCAGAGGAAGAACCCTCTTCGGAAGCGGAGCTCTGGGAAGCGCTGCTGTCAGAGGTGGAACCCTCGCTGGTAGAGGAGCTGTTGTCGCCGCCGCAGCCTGCCAGCATGGAAGCGCACAGGGTGATTGCCAAAATGGCCGAAAGAACTTTTTTCATGGTAATGACCTTCCTTTTGGTTTTTCTAGGTAGTGTGTCCTTATCTCTTACCTACGGCCATCATGATAAACACTGTATGTAAAGTGCAGAAGGGTGGAAACGTAAAATGTAAGTAAAGTGAGAAAGCTTCTACATTTCGGCGCAAATTGGCCTTGGCGATTGACAAGATATTGGGAAAAGAGTATGATAATTCCGTGATTTTTTCATGCTACGACCAGGGTTTTTACCAGGGAAAGGAAGTGCTTTTATGAATTTAGCCTCTTTGCTGGCCCCCTTGGGCATTACAAGTGGTTTTAACGATTGTGAAATTTCAGATATAGTGTACGATTCCCGGAAGGCGAAACCGGGCAGCGCTTTTGTGTGTATTCGGGGTTCTGCTTCCGACGGTCACAAGTACGCGAAAAACGCCGCAGAGGCGGGAGCGGTTGTGGTGATCGCCGAGGAGCCTGTGGACGCCCCCGGAGCCCAGGTGGTTCTGGTGGAAGATACCCGGAAGGCGTTGGCGCTGGTGAGTGCGGCCTTTTTCGGCAATCCGGCGGAAGGGGATATATCGGTGATCGGCATTACCGGCACCAAAGGCAAAACCACCACCGCATATATGGTCCGTTCCATTTTAGAGGCCGCAGGATATAAGACCGGGGTGATCGGCACCATTGGAGTGTTGATCGGGGAGCAACTGCTTCCCACGGACAACACCACCCCTATGAGCTATGATATACAAATGTATTTGCGGCGCATGGCGGACGCAGGCTGCAAGTATTGCGTGATGGAAGCCTCTTCCATTGGATTAAAAGATTTTCGAGTGTACGGGTTCCCCTTTGAAGTGGGAGTGTTCACCAATTTCTCCGAGGACCATATCGGCGGGGTGGAGCACAAGGACATGGAAGAATATATGGAAAGCAAAGCCAAGCTTTTCACCATGTGCAAGACCGGCGTTATGAATGCGGACGATCCCAGTCTGGAAGGAATCCTCCGGGGCCATACCTGCCAGGTGAAAACCTATGGCTTTGAAAAGCCTGCGGATTTGCGGGGGGCAGATTGCCGCCATCTTAACCGCCCGGGCTTTTTGGGAATCGCTTTCGAAGTGTCCGGCGAGGAGACATTTACAGCGGAAGTGGATATTCCCGGAAGATTTAACGCCTACAACGCTTTGGCGGCCATTGGGTGCTGCCATGAGCTGGGGATCCCCGTAGAAGCTATGAAGCAGGGACTTGCCACCGTAAAGGTCAAGGGCCGGGTGGAACCGGTGCCTGTGCCGGGGAATTATACCTTGCTGCTGGATTACGCCCACAACGCGGTGAGCATGGAGAATATTCTCACCACCCTGCGGGAGTACAATCCCAAAAGGCTGATTTGCTTGTTTGGCGCCGGTGGAAACCGTCCCAAGGTGCGCCGGTACGAGATGGGGGAAGTGAGCGGAAATTTGGCGGACCTTTCCGTGATTACCGCGGACAATTCCCGGTTTGAAGACGTGCTGGACATCATTGCGGACATCAAGACCGGCATGGCCAAAACAGATGGCAAGTATATTGAGATACCGGACCGGCGGGAAGCGATCCGCTGGTGCTTGGAAAATGCCCAGGACGGAGATATTATCGTCCTGGCGGGAAAAGGCCATGAGGACTACCAGGAGATCCAGGGCAAGAAATACCCCTTTGACGAGCGGGTCGTGATCCGGGAGCTTTTGGAAGAAATGGGGAAATAACTAAAACAATACGAGGGAGTTTATCGGTATAAGTATTTTAATGTAGAAAGGACTGTATCAACATGGACAAGAACATCACTCTGGAACAGCTGGAAGCGTATGAAAAGGCTTTCGACGGGGATTTGGCAAAACAGGTCGCCATGCGCGCTGTGACCAATTGCGGCGTGGTAAAGGCCGCCACCAACAACGAGATTTTCCGTCAGGACCGGCACCAGTTCTCCATTTCCCTGGAGCAGGGAAAAATCACCAACCAGAAGCAGAGCGGCCGCTGCTGGATGTTTGCCGCCCTGAACACCATGCGTTTTGCGGTGATGAAAAAACTGAACCTGGATACGTTTGAGCTTTCCCAGAACTATACCTTGTTCTATGACAAGCTGGAAAAATCCAACTATTTCCTGGAGAGCATTTTGGACACCATGAACGAGCCTACAAATGGCCGGGTCATTGCCCATTTGCTTACCGCACCCCTGAATGACGGCGGGCAGTGGGATATGTTCTGCAATCTGATCGAAAAGTATGGTGTGGTTCCCAAGGACGCTATGCCGGAAACTGCTTGCTCTTCCGCTACCCGGGAGATTACCAGCTACATGACCCGGAAACTGCGGGAATTCGCCTGCGTGCTCCGTTCTGGCTATCAGGCGGGCAAGACCGTGGAAGAACTCCGCTCCGAGAAAGATGCCATGATGCAAACCATTTACAATATGCTTTGCGTAGCTCTGGGTAAGCCCCCCAAGACCTTCACCCTGGAAGTGCGGGATAAAGAGAAAAAGTTTATCCGGGACGAGAATCTGACCGGCACAGAATTCTTTAAGAAGTACATTGGTTGGGAGCTTTCCGACTATGTGAGCCTGATCAACGCCCCCACCGCCGACAAGCCCTATCACAAGACCTATACGGTAAAGCTGCTGGGCAACGTGGTGGAAGGCCGGCCTGTAAAGTACCTGAACTTGCCGGTCGAGGATTTGAAGAAAGCTGCCATTGCCCAGATGAAAGACGGCCAGCCTGTTTGGTTTGGCTGCGACGTGGGCAAGTGCTCTCTGCGTGAGGGCGGCGTGATGGATCTGGATGCCATCAAAGCGGAAGAGCTGTTTGGCACGAAGTTCTCCATGGACAAAGCCCAGCGTCTGGATTATGGCGAAAGCCTGATGACCCATGCCATGGTGTTCCAGGGCGTGGATCTGGACGAAAACGGCCAGCCCCTGCGCTGGAGAGTGGAAAACAGCTGGGGCAAGGATGCCGGCGAGGACGGTTACTATGTGATGAGCGACGCCTGGTTCAGCGAGTATACATACCAGGTTGTGGTCAATAAGAAGTACCTGACTGCCGAGCAAGCTGCCGAACTTTCTCAGGAGCCCATCGAGCTGGAGCCCTGGGATCCCATGGGTTCTCTGGCCTGAACAGAAGGGAGAGCCCTGCAAAAAAACGCCGTTGAGGTGATATATGCGAGTGAAAATTTCTGAGATCCTGAAAGCCACAGGGGGAAAGCTGCTTTGTGGAGACGAAGGGGTGGTTGTGACCACCTTTATTACGGACAGCCGCCAAGCGAAAGCGGGGGCCATGTTTGTGCCGATTCGTGGGGAACGGGCCGATGGTCACGACTATATTCCTGCCGTGTTGGAAGGTCCTGCTGCCGCCACATTTACCGACCATGAGATTCCCCTGGGAGAAAAGCCCATTGTTCTTGTAAAGGACTGCCGGGAAGCGCTGCAAAAGACAGCGGCCTGGTACCGGGAGCAATTCCAGATTCCCGTGGTGGGGATCACAGGCAGCGTTGGGAAAACTACCGCCAAAGAAATGGTTGCCCAGGCTCTTTCCGCCACGTTCCGGGTGATGAAAACCGCTGGGAATCAAAATAGCCAGGTGGGAGTGCCGGTGACCATATGCGGTCTTCGGAAGGAGCATACTGCCGCTGTGGTGGAAATGGGAGTGAGTATGCCCGGGGAGATGGCCCGCATTGCGGCGGTGGTAAAGCCCACCTGTGCGGTGATGACCAATATTGGGGTATCCCACATTGAGTTCATGAAGTCCCGGGAGAATATCTTGGAAGAGAAAGCCCATATCGCCGATTATCTGCCGGAAGGCGGCGCCCTGTTTGTCAACGGCGACGACGATCTTCTGCCCACACTGAAGAACACCTTGGGCGGGAAAGTGGTCACGTTTGGCTTAGGGCCGAACTGCGATTGGCGGGCCTACGGCTTAAATGAGGCGGATAAGGGAACCTTTTTCACTTGCCAGTCCCCTGCCGGAGAGAAAACGGAAGTGTTTGTCCCTGCTGCTGGGGAACACAATGTGCGGAATGCGTTGGCTGCCATGGCAGTCGCCCGGTACCTGGGAGTCCCCGGGGAAGACGCTGTCCGGGCCATTTCCGCCTACAAAGCGCCGGCCATGCGCCAGCAGGTGGTGGAAGCCAACGGCTTGCTGATCATTGACGACAGCTATAACGCCAGTCCGGATTCCATGCGCAGCGCCATCGACGTGCTCCAGAGCCGGAAAGTATCTGGCCGGCGGGTAGCGGTGTTGGCGGATATGCTGGAGCTGGGGGATTTCGCCCAGCAAGGCCACCGTGAGGTGGGCGAGTATGCCCGGGAAAAGGGCGTGAACCTGCTGGTGGGGATCGGTCCCCTGTCCCAGGAAATTGCCAATGGCTATGGAGAAGGCGCCCAGTGGTTTGGAACCAACCAGGAAGCCATTGCCTATTTAAAGGAAACCCTACGGGAAGGGGACGCCGTATTGGTGAAAGGGTCCCGGGGAATGCAGACAGACCAAATCGTGGCTGCGTTGAAGGAGTGAGGAACATGAATCTTGCGGAACAGATGAAGTCCCTGTGCAAAGGGTTGCAGCATGTGGGGATTCCCACCAATGACCTGGAAAAGACAGGGGAGTTTTACAAAAGTCTGGGGTTTGAGGAAGTTTATCGGACTCGGAACCAGGCTGCCGGAGAAGATGTGGCGTTTTATCGGTTAGGGGACTTGACTTTGGAAGTTTACCAAAACGGGAAGGCCACTCTGTGTTCCGGGGCCATCGACCATATCGCCATCGATGTCACGGACGTGGAAGCGGCCTATGCTCTGGTGGAAAAAATGGGGTATCCCATAGTCAGCCAGGGGATCGAGTCATTGCCCTTCTGGGAACGCGGCGTGCGGTATTTTATCATTCTGGGACCCAATGAAGAGCGCGTGGAATTTAACCAATATTTATAAGCTCATCCTGTAAAAAAGGGCTGCCGTAAATATGCGGCAGCTCTTTTGCTTGTGGGGAATCTTCCGAAAGAAAAACTCCGGAAAGCAAAGTGCTTTCCGGAGTTTTCAGGTTGTGCGCCCCAGAAGGAAGCCACCCTGAAGTATATGTAGAAAACATTCAGCGGTAATAGGTGCGAGGCTGCATGCTTAAATATTGCCGTAGGATCAGACTGTTGAGATGGTTGTAATACTGAAGATAGTCCTTTTTTCGCTGATTGTCCAGGTGGTTTTTTGCTTGGAGAAGTTTCCATTTGGCGCAGTGCTTGTGGCAGCCTTCACAATAACGGCTACAGGTGGACTGGCAAGGGATCATGACATATTGCTCCTTTCCTGAAAAAAACAGCCGCTTTTACCGAGAGCTGGCCCAATGGGCAGGTCAGTTCCGGAAAAGCGGCTGTTCTATTTTGGGGTTGGAAGTGGTACCCGCCGCTTGGCGGGACCAGATTGTGGGAATCGCCATAGACGTGTACCCCCTTTTCAAATGGTCTGTATCCAGTATAGCAGTAACAGAAAAAGAAATCTATCAAATTTTTGTTAAAAGAATGGTTTAAGGTTCAAAATTACCTGGTAATTTTTTCCTGATACACTATTTTTATGGGTACACCTTGAGGAGCATGACTGAATTTTGCGGTTTAAGAAGGGGATTTAAGTAACTGCAACAGCGCTTTAAGGGGTTCGTTTCCTTGCAGGGTCCGGTAATAGATGCCCAAGGACATGGATCCTGTTTCTTTTAAGGGAATCCGGGCAAAGGGAAGTTTTCCAGGTGGAAACAAATCTGGAAGTACCGCAGCTCCATAGCCGGACATGACAAGGGAAATGATGGATTCCGTTGTCTCGCAGAAATATAGCTCTGCAGGCGTGCGCTCTCCCAATAGCTGGGGGGAAGGCCGCAGAGAATTTGGCTGGGGCTTGGCAGGATCGAACAGTACCAGATTTTCCTGCTGCAAGTCTGCGGCGGAAAGAATTTTCCGGTTAGATAAGGGGTGGTCCAGGGGAAGAAGGCATACCAGGGAGACGCGGCAAAGTTCTCTGTAATGGAGAGCAGTTTTTTTGGTAGGCGGTATTTGAAAATCCACCACCGCGTCCAGATCCCCGTCCTCTAAAATGCGGTGAAGATAAGGACCTGGCCCTGTTTGCAAACGGGGATGGAGATTTGGAAAACGTTCCCGCAGTTCTTTCAGAGCGGGGATAAACCAGGGCAACAGGGCACTGTTGTTGTATCCCAGAGAAAATAGCTGAAATTGTTTTCCCTGTGGGTTTTGAAATCGCTGTTTGGCCCTTTGTGCCAAGATTACCATGTGCCGCGCATCGTTTAGAAAGGACATACCTTCCGGCGTGATTTTGACAGAGCGGGTTGTGCGTTGGAATAGGGTCACGTTTAACTCTTTTTCCAGGGAGTGGATTTGCTGGGTCACTGCTGGCTGGGTGACGTGGAGATGCTCGGCTGCCCGGGCAAAGTTGAGCGTATCCGCCACAGTGAGAAAACAGGAAAGTTGAAAGGTGTTCATGGGGTTCTCCAAAAAATTAATAAGTGTTTCTTATCAATAATAGCATTTTCTAAATTCACTTTCAAGGGAGACCGTCCTATAATGGTTTTCAGGCGGACGGTTCGGAAGAGAACCGTCCCGCTGATTTTTACAGGAAGGAGCGCCAGTATGGATCAAACGATTTTACTGCTGATCAAGCAGGTGAGCGTAGCTATGGAGCAAGACGGCAGAGCCCGGTTCCGGGCTTTGGGCCTGTCCTTATCCCAGGGATATGTGTTGGATTATCTCCTTTCCCAAAAAGAGGAGTTGCCCTGTGCCACAGAGCTTTGTGGGGCATTTAGGCTGTCAAAGTCCACGTTGTCCACCTTACTCAACGATTTAAAAAATAAGGGGTATCTGGAAATGTTTCTAGATCCTGGGGACGACCGGAAAAAGCGGATTATTCTCACGGAGAAAGCCCGGGAAGAGGAAGCCCGAATCCGCGGCGTATTTGCCGGGCAGCTGAGAAAAGCCGCAGGGGATATTCCTTTCAGGCGGCTGGCTCAGCTGGAATACGATTTGCGCACTGTGCGGAACAATCTCCAAAAAGAAAACCAGGAGGAAACAGAATGATTAAAACGCTTTTAGGTCAGGTGAAAGAATATAAAGCTGCTTCCGTGCTGACGCCTGTGTTTACAGGATTGGAAGTGCTCATGGAAGTGCTGATCCCTTTTGTGACCGCTTCCATCATCGATCAAGGCATCGAGGCGGGAAATATGGGCCAAGTGTGTTTCTATGGAGCCATTATGCTGGTGCTGGCATTTGTCAGTTTGGCGGCGGGAGTCTTGGCTGGTAGGTTTGGCGCAAAAGCCTCTTCCGGATTTGCCTGCAATTTGCGGGAGGGAATTACGAGAATATTCAAACATTCTCCTTTTCCAATATTGATAAATTCAGCACAGTCGGTTTGGTGACCCGTATGACCACCGATGTGACCAACCTGCAAAACGCTTATCAAATGTGTTTGCGGGTAGCGGTGCGGGCGCCATTGATGTTGATATGCAGCATGTTCATGTGCTTCTTTATCAATGTGAGGCTCAGTACCATTTTCCTCATAGCGGTGGTGGCTTTGGGAATTGCCCTGTTTTTCATTATGATCCAGACTACAGGGATTTTCACAAAAGTGTTTCAAAAATACGACGATTTAAACGCCAGTGTACAGGAGAATGTTACGGCGATTCGGGTGGTCAAGTCCTTTGTGCGAGAAGCCTATGAGAATGAGAAATTCCGCAAAGCGGCGGACAATCTCTACAAGCTTTTTGTCAAGGCAGAAGGCCGCTTGGCGTTGAATAGCCCAATTATGATGCTGGTGGTGTACAGCTGCATGATCGCCCTTTCCTGGTTTGGGGCAAAGTTCATCGTGGCAGGGGATCTAACTACGGGCCAGCTTACGTCCCTGTTCAGTTACGTGCTCAGTGTGTTGATGAGTCTGATGATGCTGTCCATGGTGTTTGTAATGATTACCATGAGTATGGCCAGTGCGCGGCGGATTGCCCAGGTACTGGACGAGCAGGCCGACTTGACCGATCCGGAACAGCCCATTAAGGAAGTCCCGGACGGTTCCATTGATTTTGACCATGTGAGCTTTTCTTACAAACATGGCAGCGGGGAAGAAGTCCTCAGCCAGATCGACCTGCACATTCGCCCTGGCGAGACGGTGGGTGTGATCGGCGGAACGGGCAGCGGTAAATCCACCCTGGCCAATTTGATCAGCCGTTTGTACGACGTAAGCAAAGGCGTTGTGAAAGTGGGTGGTATCGATGTGCGCTCTTATGATATGGAGACGCTCCGGGATCAGGTGGCAGTGGTGCTGCAAAAGAATGTGTTGTTTTCTGGGACGATCTTGGACAATCTCCGCTGGGGCAAGGAAGACGCTACCCTGGAAGAATGCCAGGAAGCCTGCCGCCAAGCCTGCGCAGACGAGTTTATCCAACGGTTCCCCGATGGGTACGAAACCTGGATTGAGCAGGGTGGCGCCAATGTTTCGGGGGGACAGAAACAGCGTTTGTGTATTGCCCGGGCTTTGCTGAAGAAACCCAAGGTGCTGATCCTGGACGATTCCACCAGCGCGGTGGATACGGCAACGGACGCCAAGATCCGGGAAGCTTTTGCCAAAAGTATCCCTGGCACCACAAAATTGATCATTGCCCAACGGATATCCAGCGTACAGAACGCGGACCGGATCCTGGTTTTGAATAATGGCAGGATCGACGGCTTTGGTACCCACCAGGAACTGTTGAAGAGCAATGGGATCTATCGGGAAATCTACGAAGCCCAGACACAGGGTGGCGGGGATTTTGACCAGGCCGGGGAAGCGTGAAAGGAGAAAGTGGTATATGAAAAAAACGATGGATTTGCGGCAGATGGTCCATACCCTAGGCAGGGTGCTGGGGACTATGCTGAAGTATTATAAAGGCTCCTTTTGCTTGGTAGTGCTGTGTACGGTTGTGTCGGCCCTCTGTACGCTGTTTGGCACCTTGTTTCTCCAGAGCCTGATCGACGATTACATCGTGCCCCTGACGCAGACGGATACACCGGATTTTGGCCCGTTGGCCAAAGCGCTGAGCGTCATGGCCTGTGTGTACATTACAGGAATCCTGTGTTCTTACGGCTATAACCGGATCATGGTGAACATCAGCCAAGGAACTATGCGCCGCTTGCGCACGGAATTGTTCCAGCACATGGAATCCTTGCCCATCCGTTATTTTGACACCCATGCCCATGGGGACATTATGTCCGTCTACACCAACGATGTGGATACCCTTCGCCAAGTGTTCAGCCAGACCATTCCACAAATGATCAATTCCCTGGTGACGGTGGTCATCACACTGGTGAGCATTTTCCTTCTGGACGTGCCTTTGACGCTGATCACTCTTGCCATGTTGTGCGTTATGCTGTTTTCCAGCGCAAAGCTGGGCGGACGTTCTGCCCGGTACTTTGCCCGGCAGCAAAAGGACCTGGGGATTGTAAACGGGTATATCGAGGAGATGATGGCCGGGCAGAAGGTGGTAAAGGTATTTTGCCATGAAGAGAAAAGCCTGGAGAATTTTCGAAAGCTGAACCAGGCTCTCCGGGAAAGCGCGGACAAGGCCAATACTTTTGCCAATGTGACCATGCCCGTCAACGCCAACCTGGGCAATATCAGTTATGTGCTTTGCGCTGCAGTGGGAGCGCTTCTCACCCTGGGCGGCTATTCCGGTCTGACCTTGGGAACATTGGTGGCCTTTTTAAACCTGAATAAAAATGCCACCCAGCCTGTGAGCCAGCTCAGCCAGCAGACCAGCAGCATTGTTATGGCTATGGCAGGCGCCCAGCGGGTGTTTGCCTTGATGGACGAACTTCCGGAAACAGATGAAGGTTACGTGGAATTGGTTAACGCCGTGGAAAAACCGGACGGCTCCTTGGAAGAGTCTTCCACCCGCACAGGGATATGGGCGTGGCGTCACCCTCACAAGGCGGAAGGTACGGTCACCTATACAAAGCTGGAAGGGGACGTGACCTTCAACGATGTGGATTTTGGCTATGACGAAAAGAAACTTGTGCTGCACAATATCAAACTGTACGCTACGCCGGGCCAGAAGATCGCTTTTGTAGGTTCCACCGGCGCCGGCAAAACCACGATTACCAATTTGATCAACCGGTTCTACGACATTGCGGATGGAAAAATCCGGTATGATGGAATCAACATCAATAAAATTAAAAAAGGGGATCTGCGCCGATCCTTGGGAATGGTGTTGCAAGATGTGCACTTGTTTACCGGAACGGTGATGGACAATATCCGCTATGGCCGTTTGGACGCTACGGACCAGGAATGTATTGCGGCGGCCAAACTGGCCAACGCCGATGAGTTTATCCGCCGTTTGCCCGATGGGTACGATACAGTGTTGACCGGCGACGGTTCCAATCTGAGCCAGGGGCAGCGGCAACTGCTGTCCATTGCCAGAACCGCAGTAGCGGACCCGCCGGTGTTGATCTTGGACGAGGCCACCTCTTCCATCGATACCCGGACAGAAGCCCTGGTGCAGGAAGGCATGGACCGGTTGATGAAAGGCCGTACCACTTTTGTCATTGCCCACAGACTTTCCACGGTCAAGAATTCCGACTGCATTATGGTGCTGGAGCAGGGACGGATTATTGAACGGGGCACCCACGACCAGCTGATTGAGGAGCAAGGCAGGTATTACCAGCTTTATACAGGAAAGAAGGCCAAAACACAGCCCATTGCCGGTTGAGAAAGTGGCTGCCTTGTCATAGACGGGACCATGGCGAAAAGAATATCTAAAATGATCTGTGACCCAGATGTTTGCGTTCCAATAAGAAAAGGCACGTTAAAGGGGAAGAATGCCCTTAGCATGCCTTTTTGATATTTTAGGACATACAGTAAATCTTGGAATATGGGAAAAAATCCGGGAATTACAAGATACTTATACCTGGGATTCCAGAGAGTCGGATGTTTCCGGCAGAGAGGTTTCCTCTTCCCGAAGCAGGTTTTTTAAGCATTTCAGAAAGGTTTCCGCCGCTTTGGAAAATACCTGGTACTTTTTCCAGACAATGGATGCGGACGCTTCCAAAGGGGGAGAGAAGGGACGGAAACAAAGGTTCGTGCCCTGGGTGTGGATCAGTTTGTCCAAGCACAAGGCGTAACCCAGTCCCTCGTCCACCAGCAGGGAGGCGTTGAATACCAGGTTGTAGGTTGCCACCACATGCAGCTGGGAGTATTCCCGGTGAAGCCAGCGGGCCAGAAAGTCGCTGCCCTGGCGCTGTTGGGATAGAATCAGGGGCTTGTCCCATAAATCTTGGGGGGCGATGCTGGGT
>DXXH01000139.1 GCA_019416395.1 Clostridiales bacterium | reverse complement strand
CGGCCATGACAATGCCCCCGGTATTCCGGTCGATGCGGTCGACCAAAGCTGGAGCAAAGGCATTTTCTGCTTTGGGATCAAATTCCCCTTTATCGTACAGATAATGCTGTACCCGGGCGATTAGGGAATCAAAATGGTAGTTTTCATCGGGATGGACAATCAATCCCGGCTTTTTGTCCAACAGCAGAAGGTTTTCATCTTCATAAAGTATGGAAAGCTTTTTGGGAGCCTTTAGGAAATCTTCCGGCCGCTCTTCCTTTTGCAGGAATTCCTCTTTCAAAAACAGGGAAAGCACGTCTCCTTCCTGCAATCGAGTGGAAATCTGGCACCGCTGGCCATTCACTTTGATGTCCTTTTTGCGAATACATTTGTATAACATGGACTGGGGCAAATTGGGGTAGGCTTTCGTCAGAAACTTGTCCACCCGTTGGCCACCGTCATTTTTGCCTATGGTCACTTCTTCCCTGGGCATAGAATCTCTCCTTTCAGGCGTGCTGTCAGCCGTTTTTGGGCGCTCGGTGAAGGGTAAATAAAAAGGCGGGCAGGGACAGCACAAGGCCAATGCCCAAAGCAATGGCAATGGCGATCTTAATGGTTTCCAAGCCCTTCAAAAGCGCTTGGGCGTTGTCACTCATGAAGAAATGGTAGCCTGTATAATAGATCCCGGCTCCCGGCACCAGGGGAAAAATGCCAGTAATGAGAAAGACCGTCACAGGGGTCTTTCTCCAGAAGGCCAAACTTCGGGAGACCCAGGCCAGGGCCACGGTTGCAAAGAAGGAAGCAGCTACCACACCGCTGTTTAAATACATGCAGATCAAGTAGACAAGCCACCCCATACCACCGGTAATGCCACAGAAAAAGTATTCCCGGCGGGGCGTGTGGAAAATGATGGCAAAAGCAATGGTGGAAACAAACGCCACCACTGTTTGGAACAGCCAATTGAGGATTGTGGGAAAATCGATCACAGCCAAGCACCCCCAGTAACCATGGATAAAATCCGAACCACAACGCCTACTCCCATGGCGATACAACCGCCTACCAAAACAGCGTCCAGCATGCGTATGGCGCCGCTCAGGTAATCTCCATGGAAAAAGTCCCGAATCGAGGTGGTCAGCGCCACGCCGGGTACCAGACGGATAATAGAACCGATAATGATCATGTCCATATTGTGTCCCAATCCGGCCAAGAGCAGCAATGCCCCCAGCAGGGTAACCAGTGCGCTGGCGGAAAGATTGGTCAGAAATTTGGACATGTTGTGTTTCCCTACCCAGTAGAGGAAAAGCTCCAGAACCAGGCCACAGAAAAAGGCGGTAAGGGCATCAAAGCCGTCCCCGCCAAACAGGTAGCTGAAGCAGGCGCTCCCCACGCCGCACGCCAAAGTTGCCAAAGGCAGCGGGGAATAGGGGATCGCCTGGACTTTTCGGAGAATTTGGAAGGCTTCTTCCACGGTGTGGCGTCCCTGGGCGATTTCCCGGGAAAGCTGGTTCACCGCGCAGATCCGGCCCAGGTGAGTGGTAGTGCTGGGAATATGCCGAAGCTCTACAGAGCGTTCTTTCCCTTGCTCGATCCCTACGGCGAAGATAGCGTTTGTCAGCACATATACGTTAAAGCGCTCGGCATGGTAAGCCTGCGCCACCCGTTCCATGGTTTCCTGTACCCGGGAGATTTCCGCGCCGTTGCGCAGCAATGTTTCCCCCATTTGAAAGGACAGTTCCAAAATGCTGTTGTCTTCGCCCATAGCTTGACCTTCCTCGTTTCAATCTGTCTTTGATAATGGTAAACGAACAAGCCCCGTCTGTCAACTGTCCACCTGAGAAAAACAGGGAAATCCCACAGACCAGGTGTAAATAATTGGAAAAATATGGAATTTTTTGTCTACTTTTGTCGAATATCTATGCTATAATAAACTGTAACAATACAGTCTGTCATAATAAAGGGGAGATAGCCGTGAAGCTGTGGAAGTTGACGTTCAGCCTGCTATGCTGGGCGGTGGGATTCTCCCTTGGGGGAGTAGTGGCCCAGGCAGCAGGATTTGTTCCCGCGATCACGGCAGATGAGGGAGAGCCGGGTTCTGTGGTAGAGGTCTCTCTGCCTTACGACGGGTCTCTGGGGGAGATTGCAGCTTTTCGCGCCAACGTGGAATACGATGCGGATACATTAGAGTATCTCCGTCCTCAATATGGTGATGCATTGCAAGAAGGATTTGTCACCATCGGGGAGAAGCCGGGTGAGGTATCGGCGGTGTATACAGCTCCAGGTGACGGACCGTTCCTGACAAAAGGAGACAGCATGACATTTCGGTTCCGTGTTCGGGAGAACGCGCCTTCCGGGACCTCGTCGCTCTTTGTTTCCGTTTTTGAGATTTCCAGTCCGGAACCGGCGTTTTTATACGGGGATGCAGATGTATCCTTTCTGTTTCGAGTACCGGAGCCGCCAAGCAGTGACGCCCGGTTGCTGACGTTAGTTTCCGACCAAGGCGAGCTGGAACCCGATTTTGACCCGGACAGATTCACCTACTCCATGACAGTGCCTTTTGAGGTAGATGCGGTGACCTTTACCGCGGAACCGGTAGCGGGAGCCTTGTGCCGTGTCAACCGTAAAAATCTGGGAGCAGGCGGAAGTGATACGGTGTTTACCATCACTGTAACAGCGGAAGATGGGGAAACTAAAAATTTGTATCAGATTGTGGTTCATCGGGAAGAGAAAGAAGAAACGATTCTCAGTGATGAGGCCCGGCTGTTATCGTTGAAACCCGCCACTGGAACGTTGTCTCCTGCCTTTGATCCTGATCAGCTGACCTATACGCTGACGGTACCCTATGAAGTGACCACCATGACTTTTGACGCCGAGGCGTC
>DXXH01000138.1 GCA_019416395.1 Clostridiales bacterium | reverse complement strand
CCCTTCCCGCGTTTGTTTCCCCCAATGTGCTCAACTACTTGGTGGAGCACTACGACATTGCTCCCATCACCACTCCGGAAGAGGATCTGAAATCCCTGCTGTAACAGTCCCGGAAGCTGGAAAATCTCTCCATACAACCCTCTTTATACAAAACTGTCTTTTAAAGGCAAGCGGTGAATGTGCATCGCTTGCCTTTTTGCTATGCACCTATCCTATGAGCTATCCGGAAATTTCCGCACTTTCTCAGGCACCCTGCGTTTTATCATGCCAATGGATTCCTATCACTCCATCAGACAGTGACACCTGGCTCTTTCCCTATCAATTTCTCGCCCAAAAAGATAAAACGTCCTAATTTCCAAAACAATCAGTCTGTTTTTCAAAAGCGTGCACTCCCCCTATTCCTTTATAATAGAAAAAGATCTTCCCCAGGAACGTTCCAGGCTGGCATTTTCCGCTCACGGTTTTCCCTTCTCCAGTCGGAATTTTCTCTTGACTCCCAGGATTTTATTTTTCATCTCTAAAACAGGAAAGGGCGTTGCTTATATGGAATCAACAGAACGTGGACCTCAAACCCTTTGGAACAGATCTTATATCTTTATTTTATTCGTCAGCCTGCTCAGCTCCTTTTCATTCTACATGGTGGCCACCATCATGTCCAAGTATCTGGTGGGCATCGGCATTGCCGTCTCCATGGCTGGCGTGGTTGTGGGTCTTTTTTCGGTCACTTCCCTGGTTTGCAGACCAGCCTGTGGCGTCATGGCCGACCGGCTGAACAATGTGAATCTTCTCCGGTACAGCAATATCCTCATGTGCCTGGGATTGGTAGGATTCGCCTTTGCCCATTCTCTGCCTTTGATCGTGTTATTCCGCATCGTGAACGGAGTGGGTTTCGCCATTGGCGGCACCGCCCAAATCACTCTGGCCACCCGGTACATACCCAAGCATAAAACCGGCGAGGGAATCGGTTACATGGGCCTGGGCATGGTGGTCAGCTCTGCCGCCGCTCCTGGCATCGGCTTGGCTATTGCGGAAGCAACCAGCATGCAGATCACTTTCCTGGCTTCCGCCGCCATGACTCTTTTGGCTTTTCTTCTGCTGCTGACCATGAAAGACCAGCACCATCAAAAATCCCAAAAAAATGCGGAAAAGAAACGCATTTCCCCCCGGGATATCCTGGAACCCAAGGCACTGCCTTTTACCCTGACTTCCGCTACGTTTTCCTTTGCCAACGGCATGATCGCTTCCTACCTGGTACTGTTCGCAGACGAGCGAAGCATTGTGGGAATCAGCATTTATTTCACCGTTTACGCAGTGTGTCTGTTTGTAATCCGCCCCTTGTCCGGCAAATTGATGGATGCCAAAGGGTTGCGTGTCACAGTATTTCCCGGTTTGATCCTCACGGCCGCTTCCATGTTTATTCTGGGAAGAAGCGCCACACTGCCTTTGATCCTGGTCACCGGCGTAATGCGCGCTTTTGGCCAAGGTGCTGCCCAGCCCTCTCTGCAAGCTGGGTGCATCAACTACCTGGGCCGGGAGAGAAGCGGTGTTGCCACCAGCACCTATTACTTAGGCGGGGACATTGGCCAAGGCTTTGCACCCATGTTGGGTGGCGTGATTCTCACCGCCATAACCGGCATTGCAGGTTACCGTTTGATTTTCGATCTTTGCGGCGTCCTGATGGTGACCGCTCTGGTCTATTTCTTTATTGTCTGCCAAAAAAAGGAGATTCGTTGAGCCCGCTTTTTCCGCTGCTTCCACCTTTTTAAAAATACGTTGGAGCCGGAAAACTTTTGGGGTGAAATCCCGCAGAAGAGATATTTAGGCGGAATCACGCCAACCAATGATACTTTCAAAACCAGGAGGTTAACGCATTATGAAACAGAAAAAGCTGATTTTACACACCTTTACCGGAGACTTTGGACAGATGGTAAAAAGCGCCACCATTCAGGGAAAGGATCTTCCCAAAACGGTGGATCCCCAGGACTTTCTTCTCCACAACTGTTTTACCGATTGCTGTTGTACCATTCCTTCCAAAGGCGTCCAACGGGTCCAGGTACAGGAAGATTGCCTGGAACTGGAGATGGACCCCTTCCTGTACCGGTCTGATTTCCGCATAGAGGGCACTGGCACGGCTTCTGATATCGCTTTTACCAAGGAAGACGCCCAAGAGTGCACTCTAGAAGGAGATGAGCTGTTTCTCCGGTGCCAGGAAGAAAATGGCCTGATCTACCGGTTGTACCAGCCCAAAGTCACAGGTCCCCGTCCGTTGATCCTATTTCTCCACGGTGGCGGGGAATGCGGGACGGACAACATGGCCCAGCTCACCGGAACCCTTGGGGCAATCAAGCTGGCCCAACGGTATAATGACATGGTTGTGATGGCTCCTCAGGCTCCCGCCGGCAACATCTCCATGGAAACCCTAATCAAACAGATGGAACAGGGCTCTCCCACCGCTTTCGCCATGAATATTGGCGCCGATCCGGATGCTGGACCGGAATCCCGGGGCTGGAACCGGGAATATCTGGGAAAGATCAGCAATCAAATCCGGAAAATGATTGGGGAAGGAAAGGTTGACCCTACCCGTGTGTACGTTATCGGCATGAGTATGGGGGGTGGCGGTACCATACGCGCGATCTCCTGCGCACCGGATTTGTTCGCTGCCGCTGTACCTATTTGCCCCACCATGAATGGGGAAACCTATCCCATGCTGGAAAACTTCCCGCAAGTTCCCGTATACCTGGCCACGGCTTACATCGACCACCAACCTGCCCGGCATGTTTACATCTTTAACGCCTGCAAAAAGCTTTGGGCCGAGGGCAGGACTGATGTAAAGTATACCATTTTTACTCCGGAAGATCTGGCCCGCTATGGGATCGTGGATACGCCGCAGCTGACCAAAGCCCAGATCCGGGGTGCCAACCACAACAGCTGGACCCTGGTACTCCACAACGAATACGGTATCTTGGATTGGATGGTCTCCCAACGAAAAAAGGGATAATTTCACAAAAGGATCCTGTCTATGTCTGTACAGTGAAATTCCTTTATCGATCTTTTGAATTGCTGGATCCTCACAAGCGGCGCCTGTTACCTGCTGGCGCCGCTTGTTTCTTTTTCCAGGGCATTTGAAAAAGGCGTATTTCTCATACCGGGTTTCTGCCGGTATTTTCGTTGGTAAATTTCAGGATTCGTGCTATAATACATTTATTTATTGTTG
>DXXH01000137.1 GCA_019416395.1 Clostridiales bacterium | reverse complement strand
TGTTCCTGGGTGTAGGGTTCCCAGCGAGGAAGATTTTCCCCATTGGGATCGCCGGTTTTCACGAAGTTGGCCCAATAGCCGGACATCACCCGGGCCAATTCCCAGTCGCAGGCTTCCCAGGGGCGCCAGCACCGGCCCAGGGTCTCAAACTCATACCACAGCTCGCTGGAATGAAACGCCCCAGCGTTATCCCCGGGCAGCTTCCGGTCAAAGAAATAGAAATAGCTGGGTTTCCGGCCAAGTTTCAGCTGATTCTCGCACCAGAGCGCCCCGCTTTCCTGCAACAGGGTGCCGTTGCCAATGTCGTTGCCAGTGGAGCCAATCATGTAGGAAATGTCGTGGATTTTCCCTTGTTCCGCCAAAACATCAGTGGTATCGGACAGCAGCCAGCCGTCCACATGGGGCCGCCAGCTCAGATTCTGCCCCTGGACCGCGTAGGCGCCGTCCCGCAGCTTCAAAGCAGGCACCTGGCGCAGCTCGGCAATAGTGGAAACCCCCAGATAGGCCATCAGCTTTTTCGAGGTATCCCAAACCTGCTCTTTTCCAGGAGTCTCGTGGAGAGCGCGGATTCCGCCGCCGCTTTGCAGCACTGCTCCCCGCATCATGCCTTGGGACAGGGGAGAGGAAATGATAGCCTGCACGCTCATGCAGCCGGCAGACTGTCCGGCGATAGTGATTTTTTCCGGGTCACCGCCAAAAGCGCCAATGTTTTCCCGCACCCAGCCCAGGGCGAAAATCTGATCCAAAATACCGTAGTTGCCGGAAACTCCTTCTTGGGTTTCTTGTTCCAATTCAGGGTGGGCAAAGAAACCAAAGGCGTTTACCCGGTAGTTGATGGTCACCAGGATCACGTTCTTTTTGGCGAAGCCTTCCCCGTCAAATTCCTTTTCCGTGCCGCATCCGTGCATGAACGCCCCGCCGTGGATCCAGAACAGGACTGGCAGTTTGGCGTCTGGTTCAGCTTGCGCCGGGGTCCAAATATTCAGATACAGGCAGTCCTCACTTTCCGGCGGAACCAGCTGGTCGTAAAATTCCTTGCCATAAAAGTCCATGGAAGCCAGGTCCGCCTGCGGGCAGCGGGGAGAGAATTTCGTGCAGTCCAGCGTTCCTTCCCAAGGTTCATGCTCCTGGGGCCGGCGGAACCGCAGTTCCCCCACAGGGGGCTGGGCGTAGGGTACGCCCTTGAAAATCACCGTTTTGCCGTCTTGACTCAGGCCGCCCTGGATTTGGCCCTGTTTTGTGGAAATGGTGGTGTTCATAAGTACTCCTCCTTTATTTGATTCCCATTATTTTTCTCAGTGTCTATATTTTTAAGATTTTTCCGGTTCTGTTTCCGGTGCGGGGAATTTTAGCCGCTGCCACACTTTTTCCAGGTTTTTCCCTTTCTTTCCCGGAAAATGAGGCCAAGCGTTTAGCCCGTCTCCTGCCTTTCGGGGAATGATGTGGAAATGCAGGTGGGGTACGGATTGCTGCGCCCATTTGCCACTGGCACTGAGGACGTTTACCCCGTCGAAGCCACAGTCATTCACATAGTGTTCGGCGACAAGGCGCACAGTGGCCAGTGTCTGGAACGCTGTTTCTTCCTGGCACTCCATCAGGTTTTCCACATGTACCTTGGGAATCACCAAAGTATGGCCTTCTGTGTCCCCGGAGATATCCAAAAAGGCCAGGGTGTATTGGTCTTCGTAGATTTTATAGCAGGGCGCCTGCCCCTGAACGATTTTGCAGAAGGGGCAGTTCTCCTGGG
The DNA here is from genome assembly GCA_019416395.1 of Clostridiales bacterium. GTDB lineage: Bacteria > Bacillota > Clostridia > Oscillospirales > Acutalibacteraceae > Acutalibacter. The sequence continues at coordinate 1,601 of DXXH01000137.1, read as the reverse complement.
GCGTTTCGGGAGCGTCGGGGGAATCTGTCAGCGGAATGGGCGCCAGCAGGCCGGGTTCCTTGGGCGGGGGCGGAAGCTCTTCCTCTTTCAGCCTGGGAATGAATCTGGGAGCGAATTTCCCTTTGCCTCGGCCCATAATGTACAGGGCGCCGATCACGGAAAAGATCACCGCTCCCACAAAGTTCACCAAAAGGTCCTTCATGGTGTCGTGTAGTCCAATATCCAAGTAGGCGGGCCATTCCTGACCGTTCACCACCACGCTGTCCACCAGGACCCGCACCGCGCTGTTACGGCCTTCCGGGTTGAGGGATACAGAAGAAATGGCGTTTATCCAGGTGTCTTTCTGCATATCCGTGTGGAAGAAACAGTCCATGCCGTACTCGAAAAACTCCCACACCACGCCCACGGTCATAGAGAAACAAAAGGCCACCAGCGCCACAAAGGCGGGGGATAGGCGGACTTTGAATTTCCGGGACCGGTTCAGAATATCCACCATGGCGATGCCAATGGCGGCCATCAAAAAGCCGTTCATGGTGTGGAGCATGGTGTCCCAGAAGGGGAAAATCAAGTAGTATTCCTGGATTTCCCCCAGAATCTCCGCGGAGAAGATAAAGAGCAGAATGATGATTTCCAAGGTGTTTGGCACGTCGATGTGCAAACGGCGTTCCACAAAGGTGGGGATCATAAAGAGCGCCAGAGTCAGCCCGCAGAGAAATACATTGTAATATTCCCTGTTGAAGATTTCCAGGACCATCACCGCGATCACCAAGGCCCGCAGGACCACATAGGTGGTGAAAAGAACAGGGTGCAGCTTGATGTCCTGCCTCATTTTCGCCCGGTTTTCCACGCCCCGCTGTTTTTTCTCCACTTTGCTCAACCGCTGTTTCTGTGTGTTGGATTTTCCCATATTACTCTCCCTTTTCCCCGGATTCCCCAGAGGGTGTCTCCAGATAATGGCGGTGTTCCCCTACAAAGTCCCGGGTCATATTCCGCCGGTGTTTTGCCAGAAAGGCATCGGAAATTTCTTGTGGGGTCACCTGTAAAAGATCCAGTACGTCCGTGAAATACATGAGGATATCGCTCATCTCTTCCAAAAAATGAGCCCGGACTGCCGGGTCTTCCATAATGCCCTGGGATTTCCGCTTTTTGAAGATGGCGATCACTTCGCCCACTTCTTCCACCAGCCATAACATGTGCAAAGGGGCGCTTTCCGGTTCCCTTGGTTCCCAGATCCCTTTATACTTTTCCTGTAGTTCCCGCTGCATATTCAGCATGGCTTCAAAATCTAGGCCAGCCATCTCCATTTCACCCTTTCCAAATAACTTTTGTAAATTGAGACTATGATAGCATACTTCCCCAAAAAGAAAAAGCGGTGTGGGGAAATTTCACACCGCTCTGGATCTATGTCACATTATGTCTTGCTTTTTCCAAATAGCAACCGGTAGACCCCAGCCCCTGCCAGGGTTAAGACCAGCAACTCCAGGCCAATCGCTCCAAAGGCCCATTGATTTCCCCAAGTATCGCCGATCATGCCGGAAACAGGGCTGGCCACGATCATCAATAGGCTGTATACCATGCTGGTTACACTGACGAGAGTAGCC
>DXXH01000136.1:3536-3748 GCA_019416395.1 Clostridiales bacterium | reverse complement strand
GAGTGACGCGCCTGTCAAGGAGGAGAATGTATGAAGCTGTTTTGCCATGACGAGATGCAGCGTTTGGAAATGGCCGCTGTGAGCGCCGGGGTCACCTTGGCCCAGTTGATGGAAAACGCCGGAAAAGCGGTTGCCCAAGAGGTGGAGTGCCGTTGCCGTCCGTTGGGGAAAAAGCGGGTGGTAGTGCTGTGCGGAAAGGGGAATAACGGCGG
>DXXH01000136.1:2317-3526 GCA_019416395.1 Clostridiales bacterium | reverse complement strand
CGTTTTACTGTCGTCCTTGCCGGGAAAGGCAATAACGGCGGGGATGGGTTTGTCTGTGCCCGTTATTTTGCGGAGCAGGGTGTGACTTGCGCCGTGATTCTCACCCAGGGAGAGCCGAAAACGGACCTGGCCCAGGCAGCCTTTGCCCGGCTTCCCCAACAGGTGGAAGTGCTTTCCGGAAGCGAGGAAAAAGAGGCCTGTGAGGCAGTTATGAATCAAGCGGACGTGATCGTGGATTGCGTGTTTGGTTTCAGTTTCCGGGGGGAACTCTCCGGAGTGCCGGCCCATTTTTTGGGATACGCGGGGAACCTGTCTTGTTTCAAACTCTCCGCGGACCTGCCCAGCGGCGTGGAGTGCGATACGGGCCGGGTCAGCGCCGGAGCCTTCCGGGCGGACGTGACGGTGACGTTTACCGGAAAGAAACCCGCCAACGTGTCCTATCCCGCCAAGGAATTTTGCGGGGAAACGGTTGTGCGTCAGGTGGGTGTGCCGGCTGCCTTGGTGGAAGGGGCGGAAACGCGCTATTTCCAAACCGACCACAGGTTTCCTGACCAGTGTCTGAGGGTGCCGGACCCCCAGAGCAACAAAGGGGATATGGGAAAGCTTTTAATGGTATGCGGCAGCTGGGGCATGGCCGGGGCCTGTGTCATGGCGGCCAAAGCGGCCTTGCGCTGCGGCGTGGGGCTGCTACAAATTCTTGTGGAAGAACGGCTTTATCCCATTCTTTCCCAAGCGGTGCCCCAAGCGGTGTTTCTGATTGTGGATTGGGAAAACCGCCGGGAAGAAAGTCAGGAGATCTTGTTGGACGCTTTGGAGCGCTGTACGGCCTGTGTGATGGGCTGCGGTTTGGGGGAGCGGTCGGAGCTGCTGGGGCCACTGGTGTTTTCCCACTGCTCCAGGCCTTTGGTGGCAGACGCGGACGCCATCAACTTTTTGGCGCGCCACCCAGGATTTTTGGAAGGGGTGTCGGCGCCCTTGGTGTTGACGCCCCACCCGGGAGAAATGGCCAGACTGTGTGACGATACCATTCCGGAAATCCAGTCGGACAGGCTGGGAGCTGCTCAGCAGAAGGCCCGGGAGACTGGGGCGGTGGTGGCTTTGAAAGGGGCTGCCACGGTGATTGCCGCTCCCGACGGCAGATGTGCCATCAATCCCACAGGGAATCCGGGCATGGCAAAAGGGGGGAGTGGCGATGTGCTGGCAGGTATG
>DXXH01000136.1:0-2307 GCA_019416395.1 Clostridiales bacterium | reverse complement strand
CGGTATGGCGGGGGATCTTTGCGCTGAGAAATTTGGCCAGAGGGCCATGCTTCCCACGGATTTGATCCAGGCTCTGCCGGAAGTGTTCCAGTCCTTTCCGCCGGAAAGGCATTGAGGAAGAAACAAACAGAAAGACTGTCTCCGCTGGAAACGCCGGGAATTTGTTCGTGTGAGGGGTTTTCTTGGAAAATGGCGCATAGAAATGAGAACGGCGCCTTGTCTTTACAAATGTTTAGGAATCTGCTAGACTTATTCAATTATCCCAATGTTGGTAAAGACGTTTGCGGGAAAACTTTTGAAATAGGGGAATGTAGATGTATACCTATCTTTGGTGCTTTTTTCTGTTTGCCTTTTTGGGCTGGTGCAGCGAAGTGGTGTTCGCTGCGATTCAGCAGAAGCGGTTTGTGAACCGGGGCTTTCTGAACGGGCCTCTATGCCCTATTTACGGGTTTGGCGTAGTGGCTATGGATTTCCTGCTGCGGCCTTTTGGGCACAATCTGGCAGTGCTCCTGGTGGGATCTATGCTGCTTGGGTCAGCGCTGGAATGGTTGGCCGGCTTCTTGCTGGAGAAGCTGTTCCATCAAAAGTGGTGGGACTATTCTGACCAGCCCCACAACTTAAACGGGTATATCTGTTTAAAGTTCAGCGTGGTGTGGGGCATTGCCGGAGCGCTGATTGTCCGGTTTGTGATGCCTGCGGCATACAGGCTGTTCTCGTTGATCCCCCGGCCTTTGGGCTGGGTGTTGCTAGCGGTTTTGGGAAGCCTGGCGGTGGCGGATTTCCTGGTGACCGCCATTGGACTGGTGGGACTGAACCGGAAGCTGCGGAATTTGGAATATGTGACAAGCAAGCTGCGGCAAGGGTCTGACCGGCTGGGGCAGGATCTTTCCAAAAGCGCCATAGCCTTCCACGAGAAGCGGCTGGAAGGAAAACGCAGTCTGGAAAAAGATTGGCAGCGGGAGGCTGCCCGGCTGAAAGAGAAATACGAGAAAAATTTGCAGAGCAACTGGCTGCACCGCCGGTTGTTGAAGGCGTTCCCGGATTTACAGCTGCTAAAGCATAACGAACAGCTGGAAGAGCTTCGGCAGAACATGGACGTATTGCGCCGCCGGTCTTGGGAAGCCATGCGCAAGCGGAACGAGGACGCCCGGGAAGCCTATGAGACCCGCCTGGCTCCGGGAGAGGAGCGGCCTTTCGCTTTTGGGCTGTGCTATTCCAAGCTGTTCTGGATTTTTATGCTGGGGAATGTGGTAGGGTTTGTGCTGGAGACCATTTACGCTTTGGTGACCACCTTCCATTTCCAAGTGCGGGTGGGCTTGGTGTTCGGTCCCTTTATCCCGGTATACGGCATGGGTGCAGTGGCGATTACCCTGATCCTTTCCCGGCTGTACAATCAGAAGGATTTCCTGATTTTCCTGGCGAGCATGTTTATTGGCGGGGCTTTTGAGTACTTGTGCAGCTTTGCCCAGCAGGCGGTATTTGGAACGGTGTCTTGGGAATACAGCGGGTCGCCCTTGAATGTGGGGGGACGTACCAATCTGATGTATTCCTTTTTCTGGGGAATTCTGGGCCTGGTGTGGGTGAAAGATCTTTACCCGGCTTTGTCCAGGGAGATCCAGAAGGTTCCCAAAAAGGCAGGGCGCCGGGTTACGGCGATTGTCAGCGTGCTGATGGCCATTGACATTTTGTTGTCTGTGGGTGCGGTGTACCGGCGCAGCGAGCGTGTGAATCAGATTCCAGCCACCAATGTGGTGCAGGAGTTTTTCGACACCTATTTCCCCGATTCCTATTTGGACTTTATCTTCCCCCATATGGAATACGTGGGCAAACCGGAATTGCCCTCGTTGCCGGACAAGGTGGAGTAAGCGAAAAACCTGGTTCTGTGAGGGTGCTTAGGAATGAATATAGAAGAAGACCGCCCCGGTAATACCAGGGCGGCCTCTGGGTATGGGAAAATGTGTGTCACTTGTACTCGTAATTTAAGATCCTGCGCCCACAGAATTCTGTGAGCGTGGATTCCCGGCTGTGCAGGCCGGGTGGAATAAAAAGAGAAAAGGCGTGTAGGGAATCGATCTCCTACACGCCTTTGTGTATGCTTGCTAACAGATATATGCCGGTCCTTCCCTAAGGGAAGAGACGGGGGCTTTTTACAGGTTGTTCGTCCCGCCAGCGGGGACTTGAAGGAAGCGACAGACAGTGCTTCTTACACCCGGAACATCAAATCGCCGTAGCTGGGATAGGGCCAGAAGTCGGCGGCAGTGTCCACTTCCATCTGATCCACCACAGCCCGCAGCTGGTTCATCGCGG
>DXXH01000135.1 GCA_019416395.1 Clostridiales bacterium | reverse complement strand
TGGTACGACAACGAGAACAGCTACACCAGCCAGATGGTTCGCACCATCAAGTATTTCGCTGAGATCTAAGTTTCTGCTGAATACTGTTTCTTGCTAAAAAATCCCCGTGGGACAAGCTCCCGCGGGGATTTTTGCATCGTGCGGCTTTTTTGGATTTAGGGCTGTTCAAATCTTCTTCCGTGGGACAGCAGGATCCGGTCGGTCAGCTTCACCCGTAGAAGAATGGTGTTTGGATCCTGGAAATCGTTGTGTCCATTGTGGATCCAAGAGGCAAACACCGCCTCCAATTTCTCTGCCATCTCCCGGTTCTTTTCCAGACAAAACCACCCCAGGTCTTCGCCGATCCCATGGGCTGTAAACCACTCGCCGCAAAGGGCCACCGTAGGGTTTTTCCGGATCTGTTCCATTTTCCGGGATAGCCCATGGGTAATGATGTAAAAGCTCCCTTGCCAATAGTAGGCATTTACCGTGCGTACCCAGGGAATTCCGTTGTCTTGGGTGGCTAGTGCCAGTAGGCAGTCCTTTCCAAACCGTTCATTCATGATCCCTTCCGCTTCATCATTCCAATTCATAAGACATCTCTCCAAAAGTAGTATATTCAGGTGTATAAAAGGCCGCTGACGACCTTGACCAGTACAGGGAAGACATATAAGGTAAAGCCCCTTATGCAGGAAAATCACTGCGCAAGGGGCCTTTTTTATGATTCGTTTATTCGTGCCGCAAAGCGTCGATAGGATTCAGATTAGCCGCCTTGATCGAGGGCAGCAATCCGAATACCACGCCGATGACCATGGAAAAGAGCAACCCCAAGAAAATAAAGGGAATGCTGATGGCTACGGGGGCCTGGGTCAGCCGGGAAACCAGTTCCGCCAAGCCGATACCCGCTCCGATGCCAATCAAACCGCCCAAGCTGGTCAGTACTGCGGCTTCCGTAAGGAACTGCCATAGGATCCGGCTTTTTTTGGCGCCGATGGCTTTCTTCAAGCCGATTTCCCGTGTGCGTTCCGTGACGGATACCAGCATGATGTTCATCACGCCAATACCGCCTACCAGCAGGGAAATACTGGCGATCCAGATCAGCTGTTGGTTGGTGGCGTTGGACAGGTCCTGTAACTCGCGGGCCTGCTGTAAAACGTCTTCCGCCCGGTATTTGATGTTTTCATTCCGGTTCTGTTCATTGAGCAAATCCGCCACGCTGGTGCCCACGCTGGACATGGCTTCCGTGTTGGAAGCACGTACCGCCACTTCCTGGGGCTCATCATAGGCAAACAGGGAAGGCCAAATGGAGTTTGGCAGAAATACCTTGCCCGCCGTGGGATTGGACATGTAAGTGTAATAGTCTTCAATGGAGTTGATGACCGGTTCAAACTGGTTGGATTCTTCCACCACGCCTACCACCACCAAAGCGGTGGAGTTGTATTCGATGGTTTTGCCGATGGGATCTTCTCCCTGGAAAAGCAGTTCCGCGGTATCACTATCGATAATGGCCACCGGACGGTACTCCTGAAAATCCATGGGGACAAAGGTCCGGCCACGGTCCACCACATAGCGGCAGGTGGAGAAATAAGAGTTGTCCACACCGTAGATCTGGCAGCCGGAAAGCTCTTTATTCCCGTAGTAGAAGGAATTGGCATATTGCCGGCGGGTGTATAGAGCGGCGTCTTCCACTTGGGGTAGATCCAGGATCTTGCTGTAAACATCCTCGCTGATAGTGGAGATCCCGTCAGGTATGCCCTCATTGCCGATATCGTACACATAGTCGTAATCGCTGCGGTACAGCTGTACCCGTACAACGTTGTTTCCCGCGCCGATCAGGTTCTGTTTGATCTGTTCATTGGTGCCCTTGATGGTGGACACAATGGAAATGATCGAGGCGATGCCGATAATAATGCCCAGCATAGTCAGAAAAGACCGCATTTTGTGGGCCCAGATCCCTTGGAAAGAAAGGCGTATATTCTCAATCATTCCAGGATCACCCCCGTTTCTTCGGTTGTCTCAAACGTTGCTGTGGCACCATCCCCAGTGTTGTCATAGGCGTCTGTCGTTTCGCTGGAAGTGTCTTCCGTGGCATCTGTAGTGCTCTCGGTAACGCTATCACCGCCATTTTCCAGCCCGGAGGATTCACCGCCTGTATCTTGGGAAATGGGCGGTTCGTCCGTGCCTTCCATCACAACCCGAACGCCTTCCTGAACATCTTTCCCATAGGGGAAGGCGATATAGTCGTTCATAGTCAGGCCGCTTTTTACTTCTATATATTCCCCATTATAAATGGAAGCGCCCAACTCCAAATACTGCTTATACAGCCGGTTATCCACACCTGCTTTCATCACATAGCTGCCAGCCTTATCTTCCCGGATATAGGCTTTCCACAGGTACAGAGCTTCCCCGGTGGTGTCGCCTTGCACATTCAAGGTGATTTCCAGATACATGCCGTTAGAAAGCCCATCAGACTGGTCCACTACGGCGGTAAATTCATACTGGGAACTGTTGGGATTGCCTGTGCTGCCGTACATGCTGCCGGAATTTCCGTCCAGAGGGTAATCGGAAATCTCCGAAATAGTGGCGGTATAGGTCATGCCATTATCGTAGCTCATAGCGGTGACGGTATCCCCAACATGTATGCTGGTGAGCAGGCTTTCACTGATGGTCCCCTGGATGGTATACTGCCCTTGGCCGGATACCACCAAAAATGGTTTTCCATTGGTGGTGGCAGTCTGCACGTCGGTCAGAGTGCGAACCACGCCGTCAATCGTGCTGCGTACCGTGGAGTTATCCAAGGCCAGCTGGGATTTCTTCAGATCCAATTGCGCCTGCTTCACTTTCAATTGCAGATTTTTGATCTGCTGGCGTTTTTCCTTAATCAGATCGTTCAGCTGCTCCTTGGTGTACTCCATATCGTCGTAATCGGTACTGGGGGTGGGGGTAGCTTTACTCACGCTGGCCTCAAAAGCCTGGGCTACCGATTCCAGGGTGTTGGAACCGGTGAGCACGTCGGAAACCTGGAAGCTTCCGGAAAGATCCGTGCCGTCCAATTCAAAGGAATACAGAAGCTTTCCATAATTGGAATTGTTTTCCCGCACCTCAAAAATAGCCGCAAAGGGGGAAGCAAGCACATCGTCCGGAGCGGGAGTGGCTCCGGATCCATCACCTAACAGGCGCAAGAGGAATTCCCGGGTCATCTGGCAGTCTTCCGTACACAGGAAGATGTAGGGGTCTTCCGAGGTGCCGCTGCCCGAATAGGGTTTGGAATCCACGTCCAAGCGGCTGTAAAGAGTGACGTCCGCGGGAGTCACTGTGGGAGAAGGTGTGGGCGTGGGTGTAGGCGTAGGAGTGGGTGTTGAAGTGGTAGACGGTTTTTGTGTGGGTGTGACAGCAGGCTGCTTGGTTGGCTTAGGCGTGGAATAGGGGGTGGTGTTTTGCAGTTTTTTCAGCTGCTTCTCCGCTTCATCCAACTCGATTTCAGCCTGCTTCACGGCGATATCCTTGGCTTCTGCGTCCAATTCCAGCTTTGTTTTATCGTATTGCACCAGAGGATCTCCCACACTGACCTGCTGGCCTTCTTCCACGTAAATCTCCGAAATGGTCTTATCGGAAGCGGGATAGATCTCCTGGAGAGAATCGCTGGCGGCAGTGCCAGAGGAGTAGGCTTGGTCGCCCCAGTATGTGGTGGTCACATTTGTAAGGGGAACCACGTCTACCGTCCGCCGGTCCGATTGATATTGTACGAAAAACCAGAGCCCCAGGGCAAAGCCCACCACCAAAACGGCAGTGATACTGGCGATAATCAGGTTTTTCTTGGCTTTTTTATTTATGCTCATGGGTCGTTAACCGTTCCTTTCCCGAACGATGGGGCAAAGTCCCCAAGCTCAGAATTCCGTGCGGGGGATCAAAAGCGTATCGCTTTCCTCAGTCC
>DXXH01000134.1 GCA_019416395.1 Clostridiales bacterium | reverse complement strand
GCTCTCCACCGGGGAAAAACAGCTGATTTCCTTTGCCCGGGCGGTGCTGGCCAACCCCCGCATCTTCGTGTTGGACGAGGCCACCTCGTCCATCGATACCAAAACGGAAGCCCTGATCCAACAGGCCATTTCCACCATGCTTACCGGCCGGACGTCTTTCCTCATCGCCCACCGGCTTTCCACCATTCGGAAGGCCGATATGATTCTGGTGGTCCGGGGGGGAAAAATCATCGAGCAGGGCACCCACCAGCAGCTGATGGACCAGGGCGGCTACTACGCCGAGCTGTACAACAAGCAGTTTGAGACCGAAGCCGCCGAGAGCGTCCTGAACCAGTGACGCAGCTGTGCCCGGAAGCCCGCCAGGCGGGAAACTGGGAACTCTGCCGGGAACCCTGCCAAGCGGAGAGTCGGGCCTTTTTGAAAACCAAGAACAAAACACAAAACCCCTGAGCTGACGCTCAGGGGTTTTTCTTGTCCGTTGCACACTTGCGTGTCACTTATCGTCGTAGTACCGCAGGGCTTCCCGAAGGATTTCCTCGGTGTCAAACTGCCGGGTAGCTTCCTGATCCTGGGCAGGGGCAGGCGCTTGGGGCTGCACAGGCGCTTTCGGCTGAGGTGCGGGATTCTCCGCCGGAGGAAGGGGTTCTTCCTCGTAATAGCCGTCGTCGTAATACTCGTCTTCGTAGTACTCGTCCTGGGGGTAATCTTCCCGGTACTCCTGGTAATTTTCCCCATAGCCCTCCTCCTCATAGCCGCCAGGCACTTCTCCCTGGACTTGCTGCCCGGCAGGGGGCATGGAAAACTCCTCGGTATACAGGGAAACCTCTTCCGGCATCACGGCGCCAGGGGGTACGGAACGGGCAGGTCTCTGGGGGGGCGGGGCCTGAACTCCGGAAGGCTCCCGCACGGGCGGCGCCCCATGCCTTTGACCCGGATTCTGCCGGGTTTCCGCCTCATGGATCTCTTCCAGAATGCCTTCGGCGTTGGTGTGCCGTCTCCGGCCACGGATATAAAACACCAAAATGGCCACCAATCCCAGCACGCCTGCGGCGATACACCCTACGCCGCTGTAAAACAGGGTCACTGCCAGGGAATTGCCCCGGACATTCAACTGGGCAAAGGTCACATAGTTGGGCCCGGATTCTTCTTCCGACTCCGAAGAACTGCCGCTTCCCGCATTCAGGGAAACCTGGGGACGCTCCAAGGACGGCCGGGGCGTGGCAATGGTTTCCGGCGCGCTGACCGTGGGCACATCGTTGGTAATACCGCCCCCTACAGGGGCCTGGGATTCCGTTTCACCAGGCTGCCAGGGTTCCTCGGTAGGCTCCTGCCAAGGCTCCTCGCTGGTTTCGCCGGGCTCGTCCCAAGGCGCTTCCGAGGAAGTGTCGGAAGGCTGCTCCGAGGTGATTCCCCCTTGGGGAGTGCTGGAACTGTTGTTTGAGTTTTCAGAAGAAGAGGATTCACTGGACGTCTCCGAGCTGCTGGAAGAGTTTGAGGAAACCGGCGGCTCCGGGGTCACCGGGTCAGGGACGGGAGCAGTGGAAGGTTCATCCACCGGTTCTTCAGGCAGAACAGTTTCCCCCTCCGTATTCTCCGTGGGCATTTCCGTATAGGCGGAAGGGGGATTCTCCTCCGTCGCCAATGCCGGAATGGCTGTCAGGCCGGCGGCTAACGCGAAAGCCACCAATAAAGCCGCCACGCGGCGTTTGTGTTTCATGGCAGTTCCTCCTGCTGGATAAGGGTATCAAGGGCGGTCCATATCGGTTTATTGTAGCACATTCCGGCAGATTATTCAATGGGTTTCCCTCTGAGTCCTTTCTTAAAAAAGAGAAAGCGGGGATTTCCCCCGCCTTTCCCGGTAAAGCGTTTTTAAAACGCAATTTTTTCCTCGATGTACTCTTTCAGCTTCTCAATGGGGATCCGCTCCTGCTTCATGGTATCCCGGTCACGGACGGTAACACAGTTGTCCGCTTCCTTCTCATCGTCGCCGATGGTCTCAAAGTCCACGGTGATGCACAGAGGCGTGCCGATCTCGTCCTGACGGCGGTACCGCTTGCCGATGGACCCGGTCTCGTCGTAATCCACCATGAAGTACTTGGAAAGCTCCTGATGGATCTCCTGGGCTTTCTCTCCCAGTTTCGCCTTGGACAAGGGCAGCACAGCGGCCTTGAACGGCGCCAGCGCCGGATGGAGCCGCAGCACCACACGCACGTCGTCCTTGCCGTTCTTATCCTGACCCACCACTTCCTCGTCGTAAGCGTCGCACAGGAACGCCAGGGCCATACGGTCGGCGCCCAGGGAAGGCTCCACCACGTAGGGGATATAGTGCTGGCTGGTTTCCTGGTCGAAATAGGTCAGGTCCTTGCCGGAATGCTCCTGATGGCGCTTCAGGTCGTAATCGGTACGGTCGGCGATGCCCCACAGCTCGCCCCATCCGAAGGGGAACAGGTATTCCACGTCGGTGGTAGCCTTGGAATAGAAGGACAGCTCCTCGGGCCGGTGGTCCCGGAACCGGACGTTTTCTTCGGTCATGCCCAGGCTCTGGAGCCAGTTGCGGCAGAATTCCTTCCAATAGGCAAACCATTCCAGATCCGTGTCGGGCTTGCAGAAGAATTCCAGCTCCATCTGCTCAAATTCCCGGGTACGGAAGGTGAAGTTGCCGGGGGTGATTTCGTTCCGGAAGCTCTTGCCGATCTGGGCGATGCCGAAGGGCAGCTTTTTCCGGGTGGTGCGCTGGACGTTGGGAAAGTTCACGAAAATACCCTGGGCCGTTTCGGGACGGAGATAGATTTCGCTCTTGGCGTCTTCGGTCACGCCCTGGAAGGTTTTGAACATCAGGTTGAACTGACGGATCTCCGTGAAATTCTCACTGCCGCAGTTGGGGCACTTGATGTGGTTTTCCCGGATAAAGTCCGTCATCTTCTCATTGGACCAGCCGTCGGCCGATTCCCCGGTAAAATCCTCGATGAGCTTATCCGCACGGTGACGCGTTTTGCAATCTTTGCAGTCCATGAGGGGATCGGAAAAACCGCCCACATGACCGGTAGCCACCCACACCTGGGGATTCATCAAGATGGCGGCGTCCACGCCCACATTATAGGGGGATTCCTGGACAAACTTTTTCCACCAGGCCTTTTTCACGTTATTCTTAAATTCCACACCCAAGGGGCCGTAGTCCCAGGAGTTGGAAAGACCGCCGTAAATTTCGCTGCCGGGGAAAATAAAGCCCCGGGTCTTGCAAAGCTTGACGATGGTTTCCATGGTTTTTTCGGTAGCTTTCATAATTGAAGGGACCGCCTTTCTCATGAGTTCTCAAACTTCTGTTTATTGTAGCATGGGTGAAGAGGGATTGCAACAAAAACGGGGAATTTCACCGGAACCGGACGGAAAAGTTTTTGATCAAACTTTTTTCAAAAAGTTTGTCCAGGTGTGGGGTGAAACCCCACGGCCTTGAAGCAAAGCCCAGCTTTGCAACGAGAAAAGTAGCGTCTCCGCCCGCACGGCGCAACGGGCCTAGGGCGAAGACGCGGCCCGGCAGCACCGCGCCAAAAACTTTTACGCCGCTTTGCAGTTTTCTTTTCTCCGCTTTTCTGCTATAATACTTGATATATCTATGTAATTGTAACGGAGATTCTCTATGGATAGAAGTAAAATTCGCAATTTCAGCATCGTGGCCCACATCGACCACGGCAAATCCACCCTGGCGGACCGGATCCTGGAACAGACCAAGGCCGTCCCCCTGCGGGAAATGGAAAACCAGCTGCTGGACAACATGGATCTGGAGCGGGAACGGGGCATCACCATCAAAGCCCACGCCGTCACCCTGGTCTATACCGCCAGCGACGGGGAAGACTATATTTTTAACCTGATCGACACCCCCGGACACGTGGACTTCAACTACGAGGTTTCCCGGTCCCTGGCCGCCTGCGAGGGGGCGGTGCTGGTGGTGGACGCCTCCCAGGGCATCGAGGCCCAGACCTTGGCCAACACTT
>DXXH01000133.1 GCA_019416395.1 Clostridiales bacterium | reverse complement strand
GTATAACGCATGGCGTTCCCCGGGAGTTCCACGGTCAAGTGAGAGATGACCGTTTTGTACGTGGAAGCCTTCTCCCTGGCCGGGTGAGTCAAAAGGCGCTTGGCTTCAAATCCGCCGTCATCGTTGCGGGCAATGATCGTTGAGTTGTCATGGCTGGCTTTCTTGCCGACCAAAATTGTTGTACAGGGCATACGTAACTCCTTTCCCTTATGCATCTATTTCGGATTGCGTGCAGCTTCGTGTTTCACTGCATGGCAAATTTCTTGCAACTTGGAATCATCGAAATGACGATTCCTGCTTCTTTACGCAACGCATTCATTATAGCACAGGCCCAGTACTATTTCCAGCCCCGGTTCGCTTCTGGTTTCGATTTTCCATGTACTGGTAATGACGCAATAGCCGCTTTGAAAACAACCAATAAATAGGTAAAAGGAAAACCCCACTCAGAACTGAATGGGGTTTTTCATGGGGGAGCGTTGGCAAAATAGATCTTGGTTCAAGCGCAGGCATAAAAATTCGCGAACCACACCAATGTGCAGTTCGCGAATTGGGAGCGGCAACTTACCGCTGACGGAGACGAAGAGATTTGAACTCTTGCGCCGGTTTGAAGCCGACTTACCGCATTTCGAGTGTGTCCGGAATTTCCGAACCTGGCGGAATTTGACGGAAGCTGAGAGAAGCTATAGGAACCCCAAAAAGCCAGAGTTTCCACTGGTTTTGAGAAGACAGAAAAGAAAAAAGAGAGGGAATTCCTAGGTCGGGAAGTCCCCGCAGGGAGGGGAAAGTTCTAACGGATTTCTAAGAAACGCCCCGTAGAAAACCCGTAGAAATCCAGAAAAAAGCGCCCCCAAAACCCACACGCGGGCAGTGCGGATTTGGGGGGTGTTTTGGAGGGACAACCTCCATGTGCAGCGGGGAGGTCTGAGCTATTGGCAGGAATCTTTCTGTTCTGGGTGATGCGTAGATGTATGGTCCGCCCCGTAGCTGTGGATGCTGAGGGCCGTGGGGGCGGTCCATCAAGGCTGACAAACAATCCCCCCTCACAGTGTGAGAGGGGATTTGCGTCACAGCAGCTCTTTTGTTTTTCTGGCGAGATAAAGCGGGATGTTCGTAATCGCACCATCCTTTCGGTATCCGCGCTTTGAAAACCGGATGGCGTGTTCCGGCTGACGGTTCGCAATATATCGCTTGAAGGATGGCGCGGACTTGTCCTCTCCGCCCTTTGCTTCCACGGGGATGATTTCCGTACCGTTTTGCAGAAGAAAGTCAATCTCACCGGTTTTGTCCGAGTAATAGCGAGGTTCTACCTCAAACTGCCCGCGAAGCTGCTGCAAGACATAGTTCTCGGTCAGCGGCCCTTTGAACTGATAGTCCGCTTTCAGCAGGATGGCGCTGTTGTCAATACCTGCCATGTGTTTGAGCAATCCGGTATCAAAGAGAAACAGCTTGAACTGGTCCAGCTTATCAAAGGCGGAAAGGGGATGTTCCATCTTGGAGACATTGTAGATGCGGTTGAGCATACCGGCTGAGACAAGCCATTCGATGGCTTCTTCAAAGTCCCGCGCCCGGCCGCCCTGCCGGACAGCGCCGTAGATAAACTTTTCGTTGGATTTGGCGAGCTGGGAGACAATGCTGCGGAACACCATCAGGATGCGCCCGCTGTTCACCTTCCCGTTATGCTTGGAAAAGTCGTTTTCGTAAATTTCCACCAGTTCTCGCTGGATTTGGGAAACCGCTGCTGGGTCTTTATGGTTGACCCAGGATACAACGCATTCCGGCATTCCGCCAATGATCAGATAGTAGTTGTAGGCTTCCAGCAAGCGGTTGTGGAAAATTTCCTCAATGGTCTGATCCTTCTGGATGCTTTCATAATAGGCAAAGAGCGCCGGGTCGGTGGCTTCCAGAAACTCATCAAAATAAAGGGGGTATAGGTCGAGAAGATTGACCATCCCCACCGGGTAGGACTTCGGCTGGGCCAGAAGGGTGCCAAGCAGGCTTCCGGCAGCGATGACATGGTAGTCGTTTGCTTTCTCTTTGAAATATTTGAGTGTGTTGAGGGCCTCGGGGCACTCCTGTACCTCATCGAAAATGACGAGGGTCTCCCCAGGCAGAATCTTTTCTCCGGCGATCATGGACAGCAGTTCAATAATCCGCTGGGGATTCTTGTTCGCTTCAAAAATGGATTTC
Organism: Clostridiales bacterium; assembly: GCA_019416395.1. Taxonomy (GTDB): domain Bacteria; phylum Bacillota; class Clostridia; order Oscillospirales; family Acutalibacteraceae; genus Acutalibacter. Next base: position 1,925 of record DXXH01000133.1, on the reverse strand, counting down.
AGCTCATCTTCCTCATCAAAGTTGAAGTAGACAAAACTGTCGTAACAGCTTTGCCCAAACTCCTTCATGAGCCAAGTCTTGCCCACCTGACGGGAGCCGCGAATAATCAGCGGCTTCCGTTCCGGGTTATCCTTCCATTTTACAAGCTGCGAAAACGCGCTTCGCTTCATGCGAGTCACCACCTTCTCCTCTAGATGAAAGCAGTATAACACATTTTTCCGGGTTTTACAACGAAATAAAAACACATTTTTCTGGGATGACAAGGCGAGAAAAATCACATTTTTACAAAACGGTTAGACTCCAGTCCCTGTTTTAATACGAAATGGAACAATGAATATATCGTCTGTCAGGATATCATTCTGTGGTTAGGCAAGATCCTCCTGTGCCAGCTGACTTAGAAGATCGTTAATTGTTGTGTTCACCAGAAAAGGAGGGGCGGCTTGTCCCACATGGCATAATATGCCACCATGTACACGCTGGATTCCTTTACCATCGGTGTGGGTGCAGAGCCCACGTGGCTATCCGGATGCCACAGAGGGTGATGGGAATGAAACTGCTCAGAATCAAGGATAATTCCAGATCCCAAAAATCGTTTTTCTCCCCGATTGAGCATTTGACCGTCAAGATTGCCGATAAGACGTTGGAGCAGCTGGAACGGGAGGGAGTGTTTGTCTTCCCGGGAAACCTGCAGCGTATGGAGGACCTAACAGGGGAGCAGATGATTCTCCAAGGGATCAACGACGCTTATCAAACTGGCAATGTGATGGGATTCCTGGGATGGGGCGATGAGCGGCTGATCATTGAATCCAGATTCTGTGGGGAAGAGGGGGACTTCTTATTCCAATATCTTCTGGAACAGGTGGTTGGCATCCCCAATCTGGTGAACCTCAAATCCGATACCAGTCAGGAAAACAGATTGTTCCATGTTCTCCTTTTTCTGTTTCCTCACTATTTGAAAGCTGCTATGCGAAAGGGGATCTTCAAACAGTATACTTCTCAGGCGTACAACGATGAGAAGATCAAAGGTGTGGTGGACGTTCCCAGGCATCTCAAACAGAACACGCCTTTTTACGGCAAGGTTGCCTACAACCAGAGGGAGTTCTCCTACGACAACAATCTGATGGAACTGGTGCGTCACACCCTGGAATTTATCAAAGGGAGACCTTACGGAAACCACTTGCTTTCCCGTGTCAGGGGGGAAGTCCAGCTGGTTCGAGGGGCTACGCCCGGCTACAATCCCTGCCAAAGGCAAAAGATTGTAAAGGAAAATAGGGAGAATCCGGTTCAACACGCTTACTTCCGGGAATACGGTGCTTTGCAGCGGCTTTGCCTGCTGATCCTTCAGCACCAGAAGCACCAAATCGGTTCCGGATCACGGCAGATTTACGGCATTTTGTTTGATGGGGCCTGGCTGTGGGAGGAATACATAGCTTCTTTGTTGCAAGATCTGTTCTATCACCCTAAGAACAAATCGGGAAAAGGCGGGCAGCGACTGTTTGCTGGTGGAGTGGGACTGATCTACCCGGACTTTCTCAGCAAAGATTCGGAAAATCGGTTCATTGCAGATGCCAAGTATAAACCCATGGACCACATTGGAAACCGTGACTATCTGCAGGTGTTGGCGTATATGGTCCGATTTGAGGCCACTTCCGGGTACTATCTCTACCCGGAAGTGGAGGAAACTCAAGATGTTCGCCTGTGGCTGAACCGGGGTTCCACCTTTGAGAAAAATGTAACGGCAAGGGAGGATCTTTGCGTGGTGAAGCACGGCTTAAAGATTCCTTCCACCGCCCATTCTTACAAGGAGTTTGTCGCAGAATTGAAGGAAAGCGAGAACAAATTCAAACAGGAATTCATATCTGGTGGTTTGGGTGCCCCCCTTCCCGAATTGATGGACAGAAAGAAACGAGATATAATGGAAAGGA
>DXXH01000132.1 GCA_019416395.1 Clostridiales bacterium | reverse complement strand
GGGTTGTGACGCCAAAGGGGAGTCCTTGGGCATCAGCACTCCCCAGGTATCCTTGGTGGGCAGGACCAAGGAGTGGTATTTTTGAGGGTCGGTGTTCCCAAAGAGCAAACCAAAGTCGATCAGCCCTTTATCCAGGTACTCCAACACATATTCTGCGTTGCCGCTGGAAATGCGGTAACGGATTCCCGGATACTGCTGCTGGAGTGTTTTGGCAGCTTTGGCGAAATAGCGGACAATTTCTGTTTCTCCCGCGCCGATGGATACTTCCCCCACCACCGTATCCTGGGAATGATTGATTTCCTCTTCTGTTTTGTGGACCAGTGAGAGGATTTCCTCTGCCCGCTTTCGCAGGATCATACCTTCTTCTGTCAATGTGACTTTTCGGGAGCCTTTTGTTCCCCGGATCAGAAGCTGTTTTCCCAGTTCGTCTTCCAAGGCTTTCAGCTGGGTGGATAAGGTGGGCTGTGTCAGATGAAGGGATTGAGCTGCCGCTGAAATATTCTGTTCCCGCGCCACCGCCAAAAAATACTGCAAAACCCGCAATTCCATGAGCATGCCTCCTTTCTATACAGTATGACACAAGAAACTATAAAAATCAATTATGAAAAGGTATTGACAATAAGTAATTGCTATTTATCTTTTCCAGGATTATACTATATTTTGTAAGTACGCTGTGAAACGGAAGGGGGCGGCCGGAATGGCCGGGGAAGCTGCCGAGGCGGACGTGATTCAAAATTTGCGGGACGCCGGGTGCGGTCCACAAACGGTAGAGGAGTTTCTGACGTTGGGCGCCCAGGGAGATCTCCAGGGCCAGCTGTGCCTGCTTTCCAAGCACCGAAAACAGTTGTTGGACAGAATACACCGGGAAGAACAGCAGATTTCCTGTTTGGATTACCTGGTTTATGAAATGGAAAAGGACGGCGTAGGGTAAACGCCGGTTAGAAGGGGAGAATCTTGCGTGGAAACTATTCAGAATCAAACATTTGACCAGGAGCGGGCTTTGTATGGCAGCCATGGAGTTTTGGTGGAGAATTGTTCTTTCGACGGCCCCGCAGACGGGGAAAGCGCTTTGAAGGAATGTCAGGACGTGCAGGTAGAACATTGCTTTTTCAATTTGCGGTATCCCTTTTGGCATGACCAGAACTTGAAAATCGCCCATTCGGAAATGACAGAGTTGTGCCGGGCAGCGCTGTGGTATTCCCATCATATCGAGCTGTCGGACACCAAACTTCATGGGATCAAGGCCTTGCGGGAATGTTCCGATGTGACCATGACTGGTTGCCACGTGGTTTCGCCGGAATTTGGCTGGTCGGTCCAGGGCGTGACGATGAAGGATTGCCAGGCACAAAGCGAGTATTTTATGATGCGGTCCACCCATCTCCATTTTGACAATGTGGAGATGCAGGGAAAGTATTCGTTCCAGTACATTGAGGACGGGATTTTTGAAAACTGCCGGTTTGACACCAAGGACGCTTTTTGGCACGCCAAGAATGTGGTGGTCCGGAACAGCGTGGTGAAAGGGGAATACCTGGGCTGGTATTGTGAGAACGTCACCTTTGAAAACTGCCAGATCATCGGCACCCAGCCTTTGTGCTACTGCAAGGGGCTGAAACTGATCCATTGCCAGATGATCGATACAGACTTGGCGTTTGAGCGCTCCCAGGTTGAGGCCACCATCACCACCCCGGTGATCAGCATCAAAAATCCCTTAGAAGGACGGATCGTAGTGCCTCAGGTAGGGGAGATCATCCGGGATCTGGATGGCGCTGTGGGCGAAGTGGTGGTGGAAAATCCCAAGGGAGTATGCGCTTGAGTTTCTCCGGATCTTTGCGGAAACCAGATCGTTAAAGTGGCCAGGAAGTCAAGTGGAGACGAGAAAAGACTTGACAACGCCGTGAAAGAGTGATAAAATATCTCAAAAGACAAGGGCGTCTTTAAGCGTAGGCTTAAAGGCGCCTTTTTGCTTTTCAAAGGCGTTTGAGAAAAGAAAAGTACCAGGGGAATCCTGTCCACAGAGAGTACGGGTTGCTGGAAGCCGTATGGCAGGTTCCTGGGAAGAACACTTTTCAAGCCGCAACCCCAAAGGGATTTCCCGAGTAGGCGCGCCGTCCCGTCACACGTCAGTTGGCAGAGCCTTGATAGAGGCTTGGAAAAAGAGAAAAAATATAGGTGGCACCGCGAGCACAGCACTTGCCCTATAGAATGCTGAAATGAACGAAAGATTTATGGAGGGATTTTTATGTGTTCTATTATGGGTTACTGTGGGAGCGGTGTTGATTTTTCGGCTTTTAAACAGGCGTTTGACCGGACTCTTTCCCGGGGGCCGGACGACAGCTGGATCGTGGATACTGGAAACGGTCTGCTGGGCTTCCACCGGTTGGCGATTATGGGGCTGACCCCTTCGGGCATGCAGCCTTTCCAGCTGGACGGCAGCTATGTGGTATGCAACGGGGAGCTGTATGGTTTTGAGAAGCAAAAAGCGGAGTTGATAGCGAAAGGCTATACCTTCCAAAGCGAAAGCGATTGTGAGATCCTGTTGCCCCTGTACCGGGAATATGGCACGGATATGTTCGCAATGCTGGATGCAGAGTTTGCCTGCATTCTCTATGATGGGGAAACAGGCAGCTATATTGCCGCCAGAGACCCCATTGGGATCCGTCCCTTGTACTATGGGTACGACCAGCAAGGGGTGATCGTCTTTGCCAGTGAGCCTAAAAACCTGATGGGCTTGGTGGATAAGATCATGCCCTTCCCCCCAGGCTATTATTACAAGGACGGGGAATTCCACTGCTATCAGGATATCACCCATGTGGACAGCGTTTCCCATGACGATCTGGAAACAGCCTGCCAGCAGATCCATGATAAATTGGTAGCTGGCGTGGAGAAGCGGCTGGTGGCAGATGCCAAGGTGGGATTTCTTCTGTCCGGCGGATTGGACTCCTCGCTGGTATGCGCCATTGCTGCCAAGAAAAGCAAGGAGCCCATTAAGACCTTCGCCATTGGCATGAGTGAGGACGCCATCGACCTGAAATACGCCAAACAGGTGGCGGATTATATTGGAAGCGATCACACAGAAGTGTACATGACGCCGGAAGAGGTTATTTCCTCGCTGGAGCATGTGATCCAGCTGCTGGGAACCTTTGACATCACCACCATTCGAGCTAGCATGGGCATGTACCTGGTGTGCAAAGCGATTCACGAGCGGACGGACATTCGGGTGTTGCTCACAGGGGAAATTTCCGACGAGTTGTTTGGCTATAAGTACACAGATTTCGCTCCCACAGCCCAGGCGTTCCAAGAGGAATCGGAAAAGCGGGTACGGGAGCTGCACATGTACGACGTGCTTCGGGCTGACCGGTGCATTTCGGTCAATTCTTTGGAAGCCCGAGTACCTTTTGGGGATCTAGACTTGGTGCATTATGTGATGTCGCTGGATCCCAGTTTGAAGCTGAACACTTACGGTAAGGGCAAGTATTTGCTCCGTCACGCTTTTGAGAACGGCGAGTATTTGCCAGATGGAATCCTCTGGCGGGAAAAGGCAGCGTTTTCCGATGCAGTTGGCCATTCCATGGTGGACTATTTGAAGGAATACGCAGAGAGCCAATATACGGACGAGGAATTTGAACAGGGAAGAAAAAAGTACAGTCATGCTCAGCCGTTTACCAAGGAATCCCTGTTGTATCGTGACATTTTCGAGAAGTATTATCCCGGGCAAGGCCAGATGATTGTGGATTTCTGGATGCCCAACAAGTCCTGGGAAGGCTGTGACGTGGACGATCCTTCCGCACGGGTTCTTTCCAACTATGGAGACAGCGGAAAATAATAGAAATTGTAATAGAGAAGCAAAAATGGATATCCCCCGGCTGCTTTGTCGGGGGATATCCATTTATCTATTCATAAAAAGAATAGATAGGAAAAAGAGTGGGAGTTTTTTCTCCCACTCTTTTTCCTATGTCATGTACTATTAGGAAGGTAAATACGAAAAATCGGACATTGAAATCTATGTTATCTATTACACCCGGAACATCAAATCACCGTAGCTGGGATAGGGCCAGAAGTCAGCGGCAGTGTCCACTTCCATCTGATCCACCACAGCCCGCAGCTGGTTCATCGCGG
>DXXH01000131.1 GCA_019416395.1 Clostridiales bacterium | reverse complement strand
GCTTGATGCGGGTAAACTGGAAGTCGTACTTGCCGTCATCGTTCTCGGCCAGGGCCCTGGCGATGAGGTCTTTTTTCTCTTTCTGCAACTCGTTGATCTTGGTGCGGATGGCGTATTCGCTGTCCGCTGTCTCCGGGGTCAGCACCGAGCGGATACTCTGCATGGTAACTTCCACGGCTTCGTCCTTGTGGATGTATTGTTGAGAGATGGCCTCCATCACGGCGGCTTGAAGAATGGTTTCCTCGATGGTAGGCGAGTCGGGGCAGTTGGCTTTGCCGTCCAGCCGGGTGCCGCAGCGCCACATGATTTGCTTTTCGCCCTTGCGGTACCAAGTCACCCGCCGGTATAGGGCTCCGCACTTACCGCACACCACCAGGGTGGAGAGCGCGTATTTCCCGCTGTACCGTCCAAAGGGAGTTTTGGCCTTCTCCGAAGTTGGACGCTTGGCGCCCCGCTTTGCCAGTTCCTCCTGTACCCGGTCGAACACCTCTGGTTCCAGGATACGGGGCAGCACACCCTCCACATAATACTTGGGCAGGTCGCCGTCGTTCTGCACCGCCCGGTCGGAGAACAGGCTGGGGCGGTAAGTCTTTTGGAGGAGGGCGTCGCCCTTGTATTTCTCATTGGTGAGCAGGGAACGCAGGGTGGCGGTGCTCCAAGTCTCTTTCCCCTTTGGGCTGAGAATGTGCCGCTGGGCCAGCTTGTCCGCAATGGTGTGGAGGCTGTCCCCGTCCAGAAACCACTGAGCGATCTGACGGATGACAGCAGCCTTTTCCTCGTCAATCAGCACGGGGCCGTCCTTCTCCCGGCGGAACCCGTACAGGTTGGGGCCGATTTGGATGGTGCCGTTCTCGTAGGCTTTCCGCAGCCCCCAGCGGACGTTGCCGCTGATGGATTCTGACTCGGATTGGGAGAATGCCGAGTGGAAGGCCAGGATCAGCTCCGAGTTCATGGTTCGGGTGTCCACAGCCTCTTTCTCGAATAGCACCCCAATGCCCCGCTCCCGCAGGGCGCGGATAGTACGGAGCACGTCCACGGAATTTCTGCCGAACCGGCTCACAGATTTGCAGAGGATCAGGTCAATGCGTCCCTCCCGGCAGGCCCGGAGCATCCGCTTAAAGTCCTCCCGGTGTTTCATGCTGGTGCCGGTGATCCCCTCATCGGCATAGATACCGGCGAATTTCCATTCTGTCTTGCTGTTGATCTTCTCGGTGTAGTAGGCCAGCTGGTTTTTGTAGCTGTTGATTTGTTCTTCCGAATCGGTACTCACCCGGCAGTAGGCAGCCACCCGCAGCTTCTGGTTAGCGGACTTGCCTGGGGTATTCCGAGTCAACTTGGCGGGGATGATGGTGACTTTTTCTTTCCCAGCTTGGATTTTCACAGGGCCTCACCTTCCCCGATGAACACACCGTTTTGCAGCTTCAAGAGGATTTCCCCTTTCCTTGTCAAGTGTATTTCTGAAACCGTTTTTTCAAACAGTGTCCTATCAAAAGCAGACAGCGGCCCGGCGTGGATCAGGGTCGCTGTCAGTCTATCTGTAATGTGTCGGGCGCTATTAATTGTCTGATAATTTTCCGCCGCACATTGCAGAGCGAGGTTTACCAGCTCGTCCTCAGAGAAATTGCCGCTGTCCAGCTTGCGGAAGATCTCGTTGGTGAGCCGCCGGGATTCCATGGAGGTGACCGGGATTGCATCTTCCTCTTTTTCTGCCAACAGGGGCTTGTCCACCAAGCGCTGTTGGAGCTGGAACACCCGCTGCTTGAATTCCTCATCGGGCAAAGGGAGAAAATAATCGCACCGTGTGCATTTCCAGGTGACGGGTTTCTCGAACCGGCTGTCCATCCGCCGGACCATGGGGCCGCCGCAGTGGTGGCAGTGGGCCAGACTCTTGAACAGCTTGATGTCCTCGTCCACCCGCTGCCGGTTGGTGTTGGCACCGTCTTTCTTCTGGTGGGCCATTTGAAAGTCCCTTTCCTTAACAATAGGAGGATACCCCCCGTTGCCTATGTATTTGACGTTGTCCAGAATGCGCTTCACCCTGGCCTTGTCCCACTGCCAGCGGCCCGGCAAATATTCCACCAGCATGGCGGTGAGATGGGCGGCGATCCTGCTGAGGGGTTCTCCGCTGAGGTACGCCGCGAACACAGCCCGCACGGTCTGGCCCTCCTGGGGATGTACCGCCAGGACGCCGTTCTGATACTGATAGCCGAATGGGATGCTACGGTTTCTCACCAGGGGATCACCTCCTTGAGTTCCAACCCGCATTTCAATTTAAAGATTAGTTCTGTGCTGGAGATGGGCACGATTTTCTCCACCAGTTGGTCAAATAGGTTAATGTCAAATTCCCAGGGGATCTCCGGTAGAGTGGCCAGTGTGTCTAGCAATTCCCGTAGCTTGTCCAGGTTTTCCAGGGCCTTGCTGCCGTGGATGGCCTGGGTACGCTGGTCAGAGAGCTTTTTCCTCTGGGACGCCAGGGCATCGCTCTGCTCCCGGAAGTCAGCGTCCTCAATGAAGCCCTTGTTGTGGAGACGCTGGAGGGTGTGTGCCTTTTCGTTCAAGTCCGCTAGGGCTGTGTTCAGCTCGTAGAGCTTGGCGTTGCCCTGCTCCTGCCGGGTGGCGATCTCTTCCAGGAGATTTGCGGAAAAATCCAATAAGCCATTTTGATGAGTATAAACCTTTCCTATCATATTAAGAAATGCTGTTTTTAACCAAGCTTCAGAATACCGCACTTTTCTGCAAGGAGTTAACCGATTACCTCTATTTGGACAAATCCAGTAGGCCTTTCCACGAATGTTGACATATCGAAATCGGTTTCCGCAGTCGGGACAAATGATGGTGAATTTCATATGTTCCTGCTTTTGGGCAACATATTCAGATTGTCTCTGACGTTTCAGTAATTTTACCCGGTCAAATTGCTCTTGCGAGATTATGGCAACGTGGTTATTGTGAACATAGTATTGATCTCGTTCCCCGTGATTCCTTTTTCTGGAATAAGGCAACGCATCCGTTGTGTATTGCTTTTGCAGCAACAACTTGCCTGTGTAATTTTCATTGCTTAGTATATACTTGACAGCTGAACAAGACCACTTTTTACCATCATGGAATGGAATGTTTTTTTCATTGAGTAAATGTGTAATTTCATATTGCCCAATGCCGGAAAGATACAGTGCGAATATTTCCCTTACGATTTTTGCTTCTTCTGGAACAAGTATTAGTTCGCCATTTTCTAGTCTATACCCAAATGGAGCACTGCTTCCTTTGTATGCACCAGATTCCATCCTCTTTTGGATGCTCCACCGCATATTCTTGGAGATGGAAGTGCTTTCCTCCTGGGCGGCCATGGCCAGCAGGGTGAGCTGCATCTCCCCCAGCATTTGGGCGGTGTCGATACCCTGCTCCTCAAAAACAACGACCACGCCCAAGTCTTTTAACTCGCGCGTGGTTTCGATAAGCTCTAAGGTATTGCGGGCGAAGCGGGAGACGGACTTCACCAGGATACGCTGGATTTTCCCGGCCCGGCAGTCCTGGAGCATCCGCTTAAACTCGTCCCGTTTTTCTAGGGAAGTTCCAGTGATGCCTTCATCGGCGTAAATATCCACCAACTCCCAGCCAGGGTGCTGGGCGATAAAGTTTGTGTAGTAGCCGATCTGGGTGCGGTAGGAGTTGAGCTGGTCCGAAGAGTCGGTGGACACCCGGCAGTATGCCGCCACCTTTTCCAGTGCGTCGCTTTGCGGTTGGTATGGTTGAATGATCTGCACTTGTGCCACCTAGCTCACCTCCGTTCACCTGAACACTACCAGAATCCGGGGCGGAAGTCCATACCCAATGTGGCTAGATGTACTCTCTCCCTGGCTTGAAAATTTCGGCGTTGTACCTACAAGCTGTTTCGCACTCTGCTTTGCTGATGAGGCCATGCTCTAACAAGTATTGCAGGGCTTTTTTGGCGTAATAGTAATTGATGAAATTCTCCAGTTTCACAGCGGTTCCTCCTTTGCACATTTCAAGACACAAGGACGGGCGCAGCCGAACACGGCTGTGCCCGTGTGTTCTATCTTGAAATCTGATTTCGGTTTCAAAGGCCAGCATTTGCCTCGCTCCCCCTGGCTGGGAGTGTACAACACGGGCAGCGGCTTGCCTGCCCTCATGGATTCTCACCCCGCGTGGTTCTCACCCGGCCGCCCCCATTG
>DXXH01000130.1:2941-4205 GCA_019416395.1 Clostridiales bacterium | reverse complement strand
GCCGCAGCAAATTCATATCGTTGGCGGTTTCATGAGACTTGGGATTCAGCGGATCCCGGAAAAACAGCAGCAAATCGATTTCATTGCAGGCGATCCGCGCGGCGATCTGCTGGTCGCCCCCCTGGGGGCCGCTGAGGAACCTCTGAATCTCCAACCCTGTCGCTTCGGAGACCATCTTGCTCGTCGTGCCCGTACCACACAGGGAATAACGGCTCAAAATACCGCAATAAGCGATACAGAACTGAACCATCAGTTCCTTTTTCGCGTCATGTGCTGTAATTGCAATGTTCATTTTGGCGATCTCCTCTCCATATCTTGGATTCTTGTACAACTCTCTATCTAAATCCCCATTTTCACAAGTCCGATATGGGAATCGTTTCTCCTTCCAACCGTCCCGCAATCCGGCAAAGCGCTTTCATGCCCGGGGAATCCTCACGGGCGCTTTTTCCCCGCAGGAACGACGCCGCCAATGCAAAATCCTCTGGAACCACGCCCATCAGGCGGATCCCAGCGCCGTCGATCACCCCGTCCAGGTCGCTGTAAGCGTCTGTTTCCCGGAACAGTTCCCTGTTAAACCGGTTGATCACCAACCGCATCTCCGGAACGGACAGCTTGTTCAGCAATTCCCTGGCCACCCCCGCGCTGCGCACGCACACAGGGTCCGGATTGCACACCACCAGGGCCCGGTCCGCCCCGCTGGCCGCTGAACGGAATCCACTGCCTACCCCCGCCGGGGAATCCAGCAGCACGTGGTCAAAATACCGTTTCAGCAGAGGCACCAGCTTTTTCATCACCCCGGGACGGATCATATCTTCCCCCAGGGAAGGCGCCGGCAGCAGGAACAATCCTTCCGCCTCGCCACAGGAATAGATGGCTTCCGCCGGGGCGCACCTGGCAAAGACCACATCGGCCATGTCGAACACCAGGTTTTCCTCGGTGCCGGTCATTCGGTCCAGGCTCCGCAGGCCGGCGTCGCAATCCACCAGCAGCACTCTTCTGCCCCGCTGGGCCAGAGCCCTTCCCAGGCCCACCGCCAGGGTGGATTTTCCCACGCCCCCTTTTCCGGAGGTGATTACTGTCGCTATACCCATAGAAATTATACCTCAGCTATCATCTTACCACACTTAAAGTAAATTGTCAAAAACAAAGTTTCCTACCAGGATTTTTTGTATCCCATAAACATTTTTTCAATAATTTCTTTGTGTAAGAATTCCGGAATTTTCCTATCTGTAAACTACCGGTTTTCTAGCCGCTGGAGTAATAG
>DXXH01000130.1:0-2931 GCA_019416395.1 Clostridiales bacterium | reverse complement strand
CACTCCGCCAGACTCTGAGGAGCCGGTATCCCCGCCGTTCTCTCCGCCGCTGTCCCCGGTGTCTCCGCCCTCAACGCTGGGACTGGGCGTGGGGGAAGATTCTTCCCCTGTGTAGGGCGCGTCGGGAATATCGCTGCCCCGATCCGGCGTTGGGGTGGGAGTAGGAGTGGGACTGGCTTCCGTTGCGGAGCTTCCCTGATCCTGGTCCGGCGAGGTTTCTTTGTCCTCATCTTTGCCTCCGGGGGTCAGACCTTCCTCTTCCAGCTCAGCAGCCGTTTTCAGAACCACCCCGTCGTCGTCCACCAGGTTTCCCGACTGGTCGTATTTGTTGCCGTCCTCGTCCCAGGTGTAGAACCCGAAATACTGGTCCAGAATGTCCTTGGCCACGTTTTGGGCATAAGAGCCCTTGTTGCCGTACTCGATCATCACGGCGATGGCGATTTCCGGGTCGTTGGCCGGAGCGTAACAGATAAAGCTCAGGTTGGACTGGGTCTGCTTGTCCTCAGGAACACTGGGATCAGACGTTTCAGCAGTACCGGTCTTGCAGGCGATGGACACAGGGTAATCTCCAAACACCCCGGAAGCCGTACCCTCAGTGGCCACCATCTGCATACCCGTCTGCACCACTCCCAGCACATCGTTGGAAATGTCCGCGTCGTAAAGCTCCACGGGTTCATATTCCTTGATGACCTGCTGGCCGGTGTAATCGGTGATATAGTCCAGGAAATGGGTTTGCAGCCGCACGCCGCCGTTGGCGATGGTGGCACACATGGCGGCCAGCTGAATGGGCGTAAACAGGTTGTCCGCCTGGCCGATGGCCGTCTGGGCGGATGCGCCGTCCGTCCAGGACACACCGTGGTTTTGCAGATATTCCTGGGGATTGGACATGGTTCCGGTGGCTTCCCCGATTTCCACCCCAGTGGTGGTGCCCAATCCGAAGTATTCCGCGTACGGATCCAAACGGGCGATGCCCAGGTTCAGTCCCACGTTGCTGAAAAACGTGTTACAGGAATGAGCCAAGGCCCCGTAGACGTTCCAGGTGCCCCAGCCGCAAAGACAGCCCTGATGCAGGTCGTAATAGTCGAACATACCGTTACAGGTGTAGGTGGTGGCGGCACTGATGACCCCTTCCTGCAAAGCGGCCAGGGCCACCACAGGCTTGAACACAGAGCCGGGGGCAAACACACCTTGCAGCGCCCGGTTGAACAAGGGCTTGTCTTCGTCTTCCGCCAACAGGTTCACGTACTTATTGTCGGAACGGTACTGGTTCATGTCAAAGGTTGGGTAAGAGGAACAGGCCAGCACGCCAAAATCCTCTACGTCCAGCACCACCGCCGCACCAGCGGTGCAATCTTTCGCTTCGGTGTTGCTCTTGATATTCTTGACCAGGGAAAGATTGGCCACCCGCTGCAATTCGGAATCCAGGGTCAGGTGCACCGTATTCCCTTCCTCTGGGCTGGTGGTCACCGCCGTGCTGGTCACGTCACCGGTTTCATCGGTGTAAATGGTTTCCACTCCACGCTGGCCCCGGAGTTCGTCTTCAAACGCCGACTCCACGCCCAACTGCCCCCGGGTATCGGTCCACTTGTAACCGGAGATATTGTCCTCGGAGTTATAGGCGGTACCGTCTTCCACCGCTTGTTCATACTGGTAATCCAGAATGGAACCGGTATACCCCACCACGTGGGGCGCCAGGGTACCGTCGTCCCCATAATACCGGGCAACGGCCACCCGGGCTTCGATCCCGGGCCACTCTTCCGAATGCTCGCTGATCACTCCCACCGTCTCGGCGGAAACATCTTCCGCGATCACATAGGGGTTGGTTCGGGAAAACCCGTCCCGGGTCATGGAGTACCGCACAGACACCACGTTCCGGGCGTCTTCCTTGGAATAGCCTTGACAGTCGTACATGCGGGCCAGCTCTTCCATACAGTCTTCCGCCGTGGCGTAATCCGCCAGGTTCAGCATATCCCGGCCCTTTAATGTCTCAATTTCGCTTTCGCTGTCCTCTTTAAACTGGTAGGTGCCGTCCTCAGCCAGCACGATGGGCAACCGGTCCCGCCATTCCTCTTCCCGCTCTTCCAACAGGTCCAGCACTTGCAGAATGGTGGCGTTGCGCTGGGAATAGTCCATCTCCAAAGCGTTGTATACAATATTATAACTGCTCCGGTTCCCGGCCAGCACTTCCCCGTCGCTGGAAAGAATCTCGCCCCGGGCAGCTTCGATTTCAATCGTATCCGTCCGGTTGGAAAGGGAAATCTGTTCGTACTCGTCCCCCTGAATGATCTGCCACTGCACCAGGCGCAGCTCATATACTACAAACACCGCCAGCACCAGCAAGATGCAGGCGGCGGAACGTCCAATTTTTCCCGCTTTAGGCTTGTTCAAAGGAAGGCCTCCTTTCCGGGAGTTCTCACAGTCACTGATTTCTCACTTTACAGTCTGCCCTGCTCCTGAGGCCGCAGCGCCTGGGATAACCCCCGGTTGAGCAGGTACACAAGAGGCAGGAACAACAGGGTGTAACAATATTTTGGCAGGTAATGATGGACAAAGGCGTAACCCGGGTGGGAATACTGGAAGAAATACAGGAAAAACCACTGGGCGCACACTGTCAGCCCAATGCTCCAGATCCCGGTGATCACTGCTGTGACCAGATTGCTCTGGAAGTACACCCGGACCAGCATACTGATGAAGAAGCACAGCACCCCCAGCACCAGGGCGTGAAACCCCAGCATGCCGGAAAACCCGTAATCGCACAGCAGGCCTCCCAGCACCCCAAAAGCCAGGGCGGGCACTTCCGTCTCAAACATGGCGATGGTCACCACTACCGGAAACAACAGCACCGGCCGCACCCCCAAAATAGAGGGCAACAGCTCCGGGGTCTCTTGCAGCATGAACAACACCAGGATTTCCAGGGTGTAGGCCAGATAC
>DXXH01000013.1:23242-38983 GCA_019416395.1 Clostridiales bacterium | reverse complement strand
CAGAATTTCCCCGAGGGGGCGGCAATTTCCCTGCCCTTGCGCCAGGAAGGAGTCCCCCCCTGGAAAAGCTTTGTGTACGGCGGGCTTTCCGGGGTTGTGGAACCGGTTTTCGGCATTCTGGCCGTCTTGGTAGCGGGGAGCATTCAACCGCTGCTGCCCTGGCTTTTGGCATTTGCCGCCGGGGCCATGATGTACGTTGTAGTGGAAGAGCTGATTCCTGAAGCTCATTTGGGCGAGCACTCCAACATTGGCACGCTGGGGGTCATGGCTGGTTTCCTGGTGATGATGATTCTGGACGTCGCCCTTGGCTAACACCTGCGGTGGGCGAATCTCACCCTGGGCCGCACCTGCGGTGGGCATTTCACGCCCTGGGCCGCACCTGCGGTGAGCGAATCGCGCCCCGGGCCGCTCGCTTCGCTCGGGCTGGGTAGGCCGTCAGCGCACGTCCGCGCCGTTGGTGGGAGGAATTGACGGGCCTGGTTTTCCCCTAACGGTGGACATAGAACCAAAGTAAAAAAGCGGTGAAGGAGAAATCCCTCACCGCTTTTCGTTTACTACGCTTTACAGGCTCGCACCTAGGCTCAGTCCATTGCCCCAAGTTACCGTTTAGGAGGCTTCCTCGCCGCCGTCCCGCACCAGCACTACCGCCTGCATACCCACTCCCTGATAGGCGGTTTCCACCTGATCCTTATCGTAGGACACGTTCTTTCCCGCCAAGGGGTCGTTGAAATAATAGCTTCCCGAATCTTCCCCCACCAACAGCAAACAGTGAAGGGGATAGATCCAGGTGAACATCTCCCCTGTATTCTCCAACTGATACTCCGTAGATGGCGTAGGCGGTTCCATATCAATGGTGGCCCACAGCATGACCGGTGTCCCGTTTTCCACATACTCCCGGTACAAGGTGGAAAGGGTGGTACCTTCCAGTTCCTTCACCTGCAAATCCGTCACCTGCCGGTCCTGGAGCACCTGCTCCACCGCGTCGGCAATCACCGGGGCATAACACCCCCACCCCTCTTCCGAGTAGGGGCTTCCCAAAAACGCTTCCCGGGGATCTGCACCCACGTAGTTGCCCCATTGGTCATAGTGGGGGGCGTTTCCCTGGGGCAGGTACTGGTCGATAAATTCTTCTACCGAGATATCGATCCCAGCGTATTGGAGTGCCATTACCGCTGTGACGCTTTCACACCCAGTGGGATACTTGTCCCTCTGGTCGATAAAGGGAGCGTCTATCCCCTGTTTTTCGGCCAACGGGGATTCTCACTCCAGAAACACCGCAAAGGAAGGTGATTTCAACAGGACCGTCACCAACATACCCCCGGCGAACAAACACAGCAGTCTTAACCAGATCACCCGTTTGGGCTGATGTCTTGCTCTTCTAACCCGTCTTGTGGATTCCGCTGATCTTTCCACTTCCTTCACTCCTTTTTCCTCTATTTACCCATTAGACGGCAACCGGGGAAAAAAGGTAACACATAATCAATCAATTTTCTTGTTTCGAAAGAATTTTTTAAGGGAAATTTTACCCCCCGAGAAGTCCCACCCGGCGGAAATCCCACCTTACGGGAAGTTTCACTCTTGTGGGAAGTTTTACCCTCGCAGGAATTTTCAGTCTGTGGGAAGTTTCACCTTCGCGGGGAATTTCACCCTTGCGGGAAATTCCACTCTTGTAGGAAGGTCTGTTTGCGGAAGAGCTCTTCGCTCTGGACAGTTTGGGCATAAAAAAGCCCCCGGCGCTTTGCCAGGGGCTTTGGTTCTTATTCTTTACAGGAACTGCATGGGGTCCACACGGGTGCCGTTCTGGTACACCTCAAAGTGGAGATGGGGACCGGTCACGTTGCCGGTGGCGCCTTCATAGCCGATTACTGTACCGGCGGTCACATACTGCCCACTGGACACCGCCACAGAACTCATATGGGCGTACCGAGTGGTGTAGGTGCTGTTGTGATAGATCAGCACGTAATAGCCCCAGGACATACCCCAGGAGTCGGTGGAGTTGGCCTCGATGACCGTACCGTCTGCCGCGGCCACAATGGGAGTGCCGTAGGAACCGGCGATATCCAAGCCCTTATGGCCGGGATACCCGTTAAATCCGGCGGAAATATAGGTTACGCCGGGCAAGGGCCAAATGGGATTGAATCCCTCTACCCCGCCGCCACCGGTGGGATAGGAAACGCTTCCACTGGAAACGCTGCCGCTGCTGGAACTACCGCTCTGGGCAGCCTGCTGTTTGGCGGCCTCTTCCGCAGCCTTCTGCTTGGCAATGGCTTCCTGCATCTTCTGCTCACTGGCGGCCAGCTCTTCCTCATTGGCAGCCAGAGCATTTTCCGTAGCGCCTTCCGCCCCTTGGATCTCCACAATGGCGGCGGCGTTTTCCTCATACAGAGCGTCCAGCTCTTCCTGCTGGCTCTCCAGGGACTTCTTCAGCTCGGCCACTTCTTCCATCTGGGCCTGACGCTCTTCCCGCTCTTCACTGGTGGAATCCATGTAGGCCTGAAGCTCGTCCACCAATTCCTGGTCATGGGCGGTCATGTTTTCCAGCATGGTGGCCCGGGTGGTGAATTCACTCAAGCTTTCGGAATCCAGCAGGATTTCCAGGGTGCTTACATTGCCCGCCTTATACAAGGCTACCAGGCGCTCTTTGAACTCGTCGATGGTGCTCTGAATCTCTTTCTCAGAGGCGTCCAGCTTCATGGTCAGCTCGGTGATGCTGTTGTTCAGGTCCTCAATGTTCTGACGGGTGGTGTCGATCTGCTCCTGAAGCAGGTCGATCTTCTTCTGCAAGGTATCCTGATAAGCCTGTTTTTCCGCTTCCTGGTTTTGAAGATCGTCCAGCTTACTTTGAAGCTCCTGCTTTTCGGACTCCAAACGGTTCTGCTCCGCTTGGATCTCCGCCACGGTTTCAGCGGATACGCTCAAGGGCGTCATGACAGCTACGCACATGGCCAAAAGCCCGGTACAAAGCCGTTTTACAAACTTCCGGTTCATAAAGCTTTTCCTCCTCACTACAAACGAAAGACTGAAGCTTGATTTACATAAATTTTTCAACGTGTAGCATTATACCGCAGATGGAAAGCTTTATATTTCTATATAAGAATTATTTTGTAAATTTATTTCAAAATTGTTACAAGATAAAGGGAAATCCCCCACATCTTGGGGAAAACTAAAGAAAAAGCGAAAAAACTTTTTCCTTTTCTCAATGCTTTTTTCGATGGCGAACCGGCAAACCAAACAGCGCCTGGGGACGAAAGGGCCACAAGCTGGGACGGTGTTCCCTGCCTCGAGGCCCCAGCAGCGCCGTCAGTGCCACGGCGAAAAATCCCAATCCCACCAGGGCCCAGCCCCCAATCCCCAGCAGCTGGGGGGCTACCGGCAAGGACAAGACAGGGAGCGGCCGCCCTTGCGCCCACCACAAGCCCAACATGGCCAGCGCTCCGGCCAAAAGCCACCCGGCCCCGGACTTTTTTCCCTTTCCCATATCTTAGGAATGGGGCAGGCAGAAAAAATCCCGCACCATGTCCAGGATCCGATCTGCCTGAGTGAAATCAAAGCTTGTCTCCGCCCCAAAAAGCTTTACTTCCAGCTGGGCCCGGTCCCCGGGGAGATGCTCCACCTGAAAGGGCGGTTGGGTGTCCCCAAAACTGAGCCTGCGGCCTTGGGCGTCCACCACCACGCAGCCTGCTACAGTAAGGAATACAAACAGCGACAGTCCCAAGGCCAAGGCAAACGGCCGGTATTTTTTCTGATTCATGGAAAACGCCCCCTTTAAGACTAGGGTATCCCAAAGGGTGGGGAATAAACGTTGGGGCTGCCGTGGATTTCCCGCCGCAAAAGCCTTCCGAAGGGCAGAAAGAAACGCTGCGGCTGTTGCCGTGGTTTCCCGCCACAGGAGTCTCCAAAAGGGCGGGAAAACCCACGTGAACACCCCCGGCAAAAGGTTGTGGGGCAGGAAACGGTTTCCCACCCCACAAGCCTTTCTAAAAATATATAAGAGGGTTTACTTACATTCGCCCAGCACTTGAGCCAGCGCCTGGCCCACCAACTGGCCTGCGTACCGAGCTTCGCTGACCGTGTTCACTTCCGTCCCCACTTCCACCAGCATGGAACCGGGTGTGGCGTTCATATTGTACTTGCTGTTGGAAAAATTCAAAGGCCTGGCCAGCCCGGGGTACAACTCCTGGAGTTTCTCCTGCACCCGCAAATCCAGCCGCAGGTTTTCTTCCCACCGGGGGAAATCCCCCCAGCCCCCGTCGGCGTCACACCCGGCGATCAGCATCACCTGGGCCGCTTTCCGGCCATTGATGGTCACGGTGGGTTTATATTTCACACCGCTGTCGGTGGTCATGGAATCCCGGTGCACATCTATGGTCACCTGTATGGTGGGATACTCTTCCAGGTTCTTTTGCAGCACTTCCCAGGAACGCTCATAGGAGCCGTTGTACAGGGTATCGTTGACCGTGGTGTCATGGACCACCCCAAATCCCGCGGCTTCCAGGGCTTTTTTCAGCTCCTCGCCTGCTGCCACCACGCTCTGGTCCTGGTTCCCCGTCCGTGTCTCCATGTCCGTATAGTAAAACCCGGTATAGCTGGTGGAATAGGCCTCGCTGGTGTGGGTGTGGTAAATGAGGATCTCCACGCTGCCGTCCCCTTTTAAGTGAACGGAAGGCGCTTCCCCCAAGGCGGCGTTTAAATCCGTGCCCGACCCAGTGGTATCCTTTACAAAAAAGCTCCCCACCTGGGTGCCGCCCTCCAGCTGGATCTCCTCTACCGGCGCCGATTTCCGGTTGGGGTCCGGCGTGGCGCTGGTTCCAGGCTCCAGGCTCTCCGTCAGAGTCACCACCCCGTCATCGGGCAGGAGATACTGGACCGTTTCTTCCTGCTGGGCTTCTTGGGCTTCCTGGGTCTCCTGGTCTTCCTCTCCCGGAGCGGGAGTGGATTGCCCCTCTTCGCCGGACGCTGCCTGGGCCTTCATGCCCGCCGCAAACAGCAGCGCGTCGCCCCCCTGCTCCGCCGCCCACTCCTGGAACTTTGCCCCGGCGCACCACAGGCACACTATGACACAACCCAGCACCGCCAGGTTCTTTATCCAACGGGTAGGACCATTTTTCATAAAAATTTCCCTCTTATGATAAAAAATTTACAAACTTCCCCTTGCGCCGGGGGTGCTGCTTTTCGTATAATAAAGTGTAATACTATCGCTTCATTCTCAATTGTTGGAGGGTATGGTGTATCGGTAAAAAATCAGAACGCGCCAAAAAAAGGACGCACGGCGCCGCTTCGGGCGCCAGATGAAAGGAGTTTTTCAAATGTCTATTTACTCGGAGATCAAGCCAGAGGTGCGCATGTTTGCCGACATGTGCGTGGAAAACAGCAAGATCAACCCGGAGCTCTATGTGAAATACGACGTGAAACGGGGCCTGCGGGACCTGAACGGCAAAGGCGTACTCACTGGGCTGACCAACATCTCGGAGATCATCTCCAGCAAAACCGTGGACGGGAAAAGCGTTCCCTGCGAGGGTGAACTCTACTACCGGGGCTACAATGTGGAAGAATTGGTGCGCCGCCAGGCTGCCAACGATAACTTCGGCTATGAGCGTACCGCCTATTTGCTGCTCTTTGGCGAGCTGCCCGATCAGGAACATTTTCAGACATTCTGCCAGCTTCTTTCCTTCTACCGCACACTGCCCACCAGCTTCGTGCGGGATATCATCATGAAAGCCCCCAGCAGCGACATGATGAATACCCTGGCCCGCAGCGTGCTTACCCTCTATTCTTATGACGAGGACGCCGAAGATATTTCCATTCCCAATGTACTCCGGCAAAGCATGCAGCTGATTGCCCTGTTCCCCCTGCTTTCCGTGTACGGCTACCAGGCCTACCGCCACTATCACGACGGCCAGAGCCTGTTTATCCATCAGCCCGACCCCAAGCTTTCCACCGCGGAAAACATTCTGCGGATTCTCCGCCCCGACTGCTCCTATACGGAACTGGAAGCCCGGGTGCTGGACATCGCCTTGATTCTCCACGCGGATCACGGCGGCGGCAACAACTCCACATTCACCACCCACGTGGTCACCTCGTCCGGCACGGATACTTATTCCGCCATCGCCGCTGCCCTGGGCTCCCTGAAAGGCCCCAAGCACGGCGGCGCCAATATCAAGGTGGTGAAGATGTTCGAGGACATCAAGCGCCATGTGAAGGACTGGAACGACGACGAGGAAGTGGAAGCCTACCTGGAAAAACTGCTGCATAAGGAAGCTTTCGACAAATCCGGCTTGATCTACGGCATGGGCCACGCGGTGTATTCCCTGTCCGACCCCCGAGCCAAGATCATGGCCCGGTTTGTAGAGGGGCTTTCCAAAGAAAAAGGCCGGTCCGACGAGTTCCAGCTTTACAGCAATGTGGAACGCCTTGCCACCAAGCTCATCGCCCAGGAACGGAAAATCTATAAGGGCGTTTCCGCCAATGTAGACTTTTACAGCGGCTTCATCTACAGCATGCTGGATCTGCCCATGGAGCTGTATACCCCCATTTTCGCCATCGCCCGGATCGCCGGCTGGAGCGCGCACCGTATGGAAGAGCTCATCGGCGGGGGAAAGATTATCCGTCCCGCTTACATGGCTGTGCAGGCCCATCGGGAATTTCCCCAGGAAGACCAATAAGAAATCCTTTTAAAACGGTTGCGGCCACTTTTGCTGCAAAATCATTTTGTCACGTCGCTAAATACGCCAAAGGCTCTCCCAAGTGGGAGAGCCTTTTTTTGCCCAAAAAAGGAACCTGCAAAAAATTTTTTTATTCCATCTAACCATTTTCATACTCCCCTAGTCTAATGAGCATGAAAAAGGAGAGCCGGACTTGGCCGGACAAACACCATGGGGACGGAAGTTCTCCGTCCCCGCTTTTTCTAAAAAAGAAAAAGGCGCCCCACATGGGAACGCCTTTCCATTTTAAACTGTATCTTCCCAAGTCAGCACAACACCGTGCCGAGTTCGCCCGGGGTGCAACTCCCGCGGACGCGAGCTGTCGTCCTGCACAGGCGCGGCGTTCAGCCGCCGCCCCGATGCGCGATTTGCCTGGGGTGCAATCCCCGCGGACTGCGCTTTCACGGCTTCCCGCGAGGGGAGTAAGCGGAGCGCACGAACCCGCGACTCGCCTGGAGTGCAACTCCCCCCGCGGACTGCGCTTTGGCGGCTTCCCACAAGGGGAGTAAGCGAACCGCACGAACCCGCGACTCGCCTGGAGTGCAACTCCCCCGCGATTCGCCCGGGGTGCAACCCCGCGGACGCGAGCTGTCGTCCTGCACAGGCGCGGCATTCAGCCGCCGCCCCGATGCGCGACTCGCCCGGAGTGCAACTCCCCGCGACTTGGGTGCAGCGTCACGCTGCTTACCAGCCTTGGGACTTCAGGTATTGACGGCTCAGGGTGATGGCTTCCATGGGAGTGCGGCCAATGGACTGGTCCTGCTCCACCACAACCCACTGGGCGCCAGCTTCCACAGAGGCTTCCAGAATGGGCCCGAAGTTCTGATCGCCGTGACCTACGGGACGGAACTCAAATGTGCCGTGGCTTTCTTCCTTTTTCACCTCGGTGCCAATCAGCTCGTACATGTTGCCGGGCTTGCCTTCCTTGTGGAAGTCCTTCAAATGCACCAGGGGGGAACGGCCTGCATACTTGCGAATGTACGCCGCAGGGTCTTCCCCGGCTACCTTCACCCAGCAGGTGTCCAGCTCCGTCTGGAGCAGGTCCGCCGGAATGGTGTCGTAAATGTAGTCCAGAGCGTACCGGCCGTCAGGCATTTTGGTAAACTCAAAATCGTGGTTGTGATACAGCGTCTGAATTCCCTTGGCCTTGCAAGCCTTGGCGATCTCCTCAAACAGCTTCACGTTCCCCTCGAATTTGGGCGTGCCAGGACGGTCTTCTTCCATCAGATAGGGAATGGCGATAAACTTCACGCCGATTTCCACATACTTGGCAATGGTGCCTTCCATGTCCGCTACCAGCTCCTGGAAGGGCACATGGGCCGACAAGGCCACCAATCCAGCGTCCTCAATGGCCGCTTTGATCTCCGACGGATCCTTGCCGTACAGGCCGGCAAGCTCTACGCCGTCATATCCGATTTCTTTGATTTTCTTCATGGTGCCGGCAAAATCCCGCTCCGCATCGTCTCGGACGGAATAAACCTGCACTGCAACGGGCAAAGTTTTCATAGGGTACTCCTCCTGTCCCAAAATTGAGTCTATACGCCCATGATAGCTCAATTACTAACAAAGGTCAAGAGAGAGGGTTGAAAAAAAAGGGGGTTTATGCTACAGTATGCAGAGAATACATAAAATTTATAGTTCTTTTAACGATAAATGGATCCAAGCCATTTGTCGGGAGACTTATGAAAAAGGAAAGAAGTCGAATTCTATGAAGCGAAGCCTGCGTTTTTATTTCGCGCTGCTGTTTGCCAAGGGCACAGCGCGGGTGATGAAGCTGGTGGGACGTAAAGGCACTTCCATGCCCGGCAGCTGGGCCATCATCTTATGCCCCGATTTCCTGGGCCGCATGCCACGCCCGAAAACCATCATCGGCATCACCGGCACCAACGGAAAAACCACTGTTTCCAACCTGGTGGAAGACGTGCTCTCCCAGTCCGGGTACGATTTCACCTGCAATAAATCCGGCTCCAACGTGGCTACCGGCGTGGCGTCCAGCCTGATCGCCAATTCCACCTTGTTCGGCAAGCCTAAAAAAGACCTGGCGGTCTTCGAGCTGGACGAGCGGAGCGCTCCCCGGATCCTGCCCTTCCTCAAACCGGATATCCTTCTGGTCACCAACCTGTTCCGGGATTCCTATAAGCGCAACGCCCATGTGGAGTTTATCCAGGACGTTCTGAACACCTATATCCCCGACAGCACCCGGCTGGTGCTCAACGCCGACGACCTGCTCTGCGCCGGGCTGAAACCGGAAAACCGCCGGGTATTCTTCGGCATCGACCGCCTGCCCGGGGAAGGGGAAGGCCCCAATAACATTGTGCAGGATGTGCGGGTATGCCCCAAATGCGGCGCTCCCCTGGAATGGGAGTTCCGCCGGTACCACCACATTGGCCGGGCCCACTGCCCCCAGTGCGGGTACAGCTCCCCCACTCCCAAATACCGGGTCACCGCTGTGGACAAGCGCCACAGCCACATGACGGTTGTGGGCACGGAAGGCCCAAAGGAATTCTCCCTGCCCAACACCAGCCCCATCAACGTGTACAATACACTGTCCGCCATCGCCTTGCTGGCGGAATTCGGCCTGACCAAAAACCGCATCGCCCAGTGCATGGAACATCTGGCCATTGTGGAAAGCCGCTACTCCGAAGAGGAAGTGGGCGGCCGGAAGCTGGTGCTCCACCTGGCCAAGGGGCAAAACCCCATCGCCTGTTCCCAGGCATGTTTGAACGTGCAGAAGGCCCCAGGAAAAAAAACGGTGCTTCTCCTGCTGGACGACGCCCACGACGCCGCCCATTCGGTAGAAAACACCGCCTGGCTTTACGATACGGATTTTGAGTTCCTCAACGACCCCAGCGTTTTGCAGGTGGTCACGGCAGGCCCCCGTCATTGGGATATCTATGTGCGCCTGCTGATGGCGGGGATCCCGGCGGAAAAAATCGCCCATCGGGAAGACCCGCTGGAAGCCGCCCAGGCCATGGAAGTGGACTCCCCGGACACGGTGTTCGTGCTCTATGACCTGTACTCGGTGAACCTGTCCCAGAAGGTGAAAGCCCAGCTCCATCAGCGGCTGGCAGCCCTTCCGGCCAAGGAATCCCCGGTGGGAAAGGAGAGCGATACCGATGAAAATTGAGATCCTGTTCCCCTGCTGCTGCAATCTGTTCGGGGATTTGAGCAATATGGACTATTTGCGGAAATGCCTGCCCCAAGCCCAGTTTGTGGAAACGCCCATCACGGAAGAACCCCTGTTTGTCCGGGAAAACGTGGACATGGTTTACCTGGGGCCCATGACGGAGCGCTGCCAGGAGCGGGTGCTGGAATGCTTGCGCCCTCACCGGTACCGGATCTGGGATTTGATCAACCAGGGCACGCTTTTCCTCTTCACCGGCAACGCTTTTGAGCTGACCGGGGAATACATTGAGAAGGACGACGGTTCCCGGTTGGAATGCCTGGGGATTTTCCCCCTGTATGCCCAGCAGGACATGATGCACCGTCACAACAGTATTTTCCTGGGGGAATTTGAGGGCCAACCCATTATGGGGTTCAAATCCCAATTCACCATGGCCTATCCTCTTTCTGAGAACATCGGCCTGTTTCCCGTAAAAAAAGGGGTGGGCTTGAACAAAAAATGCACTTTTGAAGGGATCCACTACAAGAACTTTTTTGGCACGTACCTGTTAGGGCCGCTGCTGTTGCTGAATCCCAACTTCACCAAATATCTTCTGAACTGCCTGGGGGCCGGGGATACCCCCCTGGCTTTGGAACAGGAAGTGCAGGCCGCCTATGAAAAACGGCTGGCCGATTTCCAGGAGAAGGCCTGACCTTCTCTCAGATCCCTGTCCTATTCCCCTTCTGGCGGGCCTACCGGGGCTTGCAAGTCCGAAAGCAGCGTATACAGCCGCTGGGGCATGGCCTCGATGAGCAAGTCCACCAGCTCTGGAATGGGGCGCTCCATACCGCCGGTCACCCATTCCACGGTCATGCGAATGGAACCGGCACAATACATTTGAAGCAAAAAAGCTACGTCCGGGGGAAGTTCCCTGCGCCGTAGCTTTTTTTCCAATATGGCGCTGTAAAATTCCAGAATGCACTGGTAATCGTAGGCCACTACCGAATTGCAGTCGTTGGACCGGAACGCCTGGGTGAAAAATGTCCGCTCCCCCTTGAGGAATTCAAACTTCTTGATAAGCCCTTCCCGCAGCGTCAGGCTCACCCCCATCTGCTTGAAGGATTTCTGGGCCAGCTGCTCAAAATGCCAGTTTACCAAGTCGTATTTGTCCTTGAAGTTCCGGTAAAAGGTCTGCCGGGTCACCCCGGCCCGTTCCACGATCTGGGTCACCGTGATTTTGTCCAGAGAGGCCTGTTCCATCTCTTCCTTGATGGCCCGGGCCAGCTTTTCCCGTGCGCGGTCCCTTTCGTCCATGGGATCACTCCTTCTCTCCTGCTTTTTCCGGTTTTATTCATACTTTCTCCGCCATCTCCAGCAGCAGACGTTCCGTATCCTTCCACCCCAGACAGGGGTCGGTGATGGATTTCCCGTACGTCAGCTCCCCTTCAATGGGCTGGTTCCCCTCTTCCAGATAGCTTTCGATCATCACGCCTTTCACCAGCCGCTTCAGCTCCGGGCTGTAGTTCCGGCTGTGAAGCACCTCGCTGACGATCCGGGGCTGTTCCCGGAATTTCTTGTTGGAGTTGGAATGGTTGGCGTCCACCACCACCGCCGGGAATTGCAGCTCCCGCTTTTGGTACAGCTCCCACAGGCGCATCAGATCCTCATAGTGATAGTTGGGCACGCAGGTGCCGTATTTGTCCACCCCGCCCCGGAGAATGGCGTGGGCCAGGGGGTTTCCGTCGGTAGTCACATCCCAGCTCCGGTACAGGAAGGTATGCCCGCTTTGGGCCGCCTGTATGGAATTGAGCATGACGGACAAATCCCCGCTGGTGGGATTCTTCATGCCCACGGGAATGTCCATGCCGCTGGCGGTGAGCCGGTGCTGCTGGTTCTCCACCGACCGGGCTCCCACCGCCTCGTAGGAAAGCAGATCGTCCAAATAGCTGCGGTTTTCCGGATAGAGCATCTCATCGGCAGAGGTCAGGCCGGATTCCTCGATCACCCGCAGGTGCAGCCGCCGAATGGCGATAATTCCCCCCAGCAAATCCGGGGCTTTCTCCGGCGAAGGCTGGTGCAGCATGCCTTTGTACCCCTCTCCGGTGGTGCGGGGCTTGTTGGTGTACACCCGGGGAATCAACACCAGCCGGCTTTTGACCTGCTCTTGCAGCTTTGCCAGACGGGTAACGTATTCCAGCACCGAATCTTCCCGGTCGGCGGAGCATGGCCCCACCACCACCAGGAATTTTTCGCTTTTCCCCTCAAACACCTGCCGGATTTCCCGGTCACGTTCCTCTTTGATGGCCCGCAGCTTGAGGGAAAGGGGATATTCCCCTTTCAACTCCTCGGGCTGGGGCAGCTGACGGTTATACCGCATAGCCATAAACAAGTTCCTCTTTTCTACTGGGCTTTATTCCTTTTCCTGATTGCCGTCCAGGAGCCGCTGGATCCCCTCATCGGTATAGGACAGCAGCTTGCCATACCGCCAGGCGATGTCCAGACGCTTTTCCGGGGTGTAGGTGCCATTTTCCTGGGCCTGGCGCTTCTCCTCTTTCAGGTCCAGGTATTCCTGAAGCACTTTGTCGTCCTGATAGAAAATCACGTTGAACCGGTCCTTGTTCATGGAGACAGGGAACAGGTCGGTGATGAAGCCCTCGTCCTCGTCATACTGCTTCACATGGTACTCCTGGCAGAGCTTTTCGTATTCCTCGTGGAAGCTGTCCCGCTCTTCCCGGGTATCGCAAGGGTGGGCCAGGGCGATCTTCTTCACCCCTGCCTCAACCATCTCGCAGAAGCAGTCTGCCGCACCCAGTTTGTAAGAAAATGTGTCAATTGTTCGTTTCATCATAATCCTCCTTGGTACTGTTATTTCCGGCGTTTTCGCCGTCTTTTTATTTTGGGGGATACGCTGACCCACCAGGGTTTCCAGCAGCATCCCAAGGAAATGGCCAAACCCGGCTCCTGGTTTCTTTTCTCGGCCATGGCTGTCAAGGCCGTGGGGCGCTGCCCCACATCCTGCAGCTTTTGAAAAAGCTGGCAAAACTTTTACGTTTTTCCTTTTGCAAAGCATTTTCTGCCTGTCTGCCGGAGCGGCGGCCTAGCGCCTTTGGGCGCATGCGGCCTGGCTCCTGGTTTCTTTTCTCGGATTTGGCTGTCAAGGCCGTGGGGCGCTGCCCCACACCCTGCAGCTTTTGAAAAAGCTGGCAAAACTTTTTCGTTTTTCCTTCTGCAATGCATTTCTGCTTGCCTGCCGGAGCGGCGGCCTAGCGCCTTTGGGCGCATGCGGCCTGGCTCCTGGTTCTCTTTCCCGGCTGCGGCCGTTAAGGCCGTGGGGCGCTGCCCCACACCCCGCAGCTTTTGAAAAAGCTGGCAAAACTTTTACGCTGCACAGGCGCGGCCTGGGGTGCAATACCCTACACCACCTGGAAAATATAGAACTTCAAGTAGTCTGTTTCCGGAACGTTCCACAACACTGGGTGGTCGGGGCCTTGGGCCCGGGCTTCCACCAGCCGCAGCTCCACCTGGGCGTCCGCGGCGGCGCTTTGGAGCATCTGCCGGAACAGAGCGTCGGTCATAAAGTGGGAGCAGGAACAGGTGGCCAGATACCCGCCCCGGGGCAGCGCCTTCATGGCCCGGTAGTTGATTTCCTTATACCCCCGCTGGGCGCTTTTCACCGTCTTGCCCGATTTGGTAAACGCCGGCGGGTCCAGGATAATATAGTCATATTCCCCAGGGGTCAGGGTGGGCAACAGGTCAAAAACATTGGCCACCTGGTACTCCACGTCCAAGCCATTCAAGGCGGCGTTTTCTTTGGCGCAGGCAATGGCGGTTTCCGAAATGTCCACGGAATGCACCCGCTTGGCCCCGGCCTTTTTGCAGTTCAGGCCAAAAGAGCCGGTATGGGTAAAGCAGTCCAGCACGGTCTTCCCAGGGGCGATCCTGGCCGCCGCTGCCCGGTTGTATTTCTGGTCCAGAAAAAACCCGGTTTTCTGGCCGTTCTCAAAGTCCACCCGGTACCGGATCCCGTTTTCCACGATCTCCGTCTCCGTGCTTTGGGGCAACTCCTTCCCTTCCAGGGCATACCAGCCCTTGTTCTGGGTCATGCCTTCCAGCTCCCGGATTTTCACGTCGTTGCGCTCATACACGCCCCGAATGGGTTCCCCGTCTTCCTCTATGGCCTGGACCAGGGCGGGGAAAATCAAGTCCTTCCGCAGCTCCGTACCCAGGCACAGAGTCTGGGTCACCAGGATATCCCCGAACTTGTCCACGGTAAGCCCGGGGAATCCGTCGGCTTCCCCGAAAATCACCCGGCAGTTCCCCGTGCCTTCCTGGCCCATCACCGTCTTCCGGTACTCCCAGGCATAGCGGACCCGCCGCTGGAAAAAGGCTTCCCCAAAGGCGTCGTTGGCGTTCTGGGAGATGATCCGCACCCGGATCTTGGAATGGGAATTGAAGTACCCCGTACCCAGATACCGCCCTTTGGGGCTGAGCACGTCGCACAGGCAGCCGTCCTCAGGCTCTCCCTTCACCTGGGTAATCTCGTTGTCAAACACCCAGGGGTGGCCCCCCTGGGCTTTTTTTGTCCCCCGGGCGTCGATCACCACGGCAGGATAAGCTCGTTCTGTTTTCATGCACGTCCCCTTTCTACCCTCGATACAGGCGGCCCCCACGGGATCCGCCCCTGGAATTTCCGCTGCCGGCAATTCTCAGATTTTCACCACGCCCAAGGCGTCCAGCACAGAGGACACCAAAATCAGCACGATACACACCGGCGCCACATATTTGATCACCACCACAAACAGTTTTTCCCGTTTAAAGGGGGAAGACCGTTTGACCTCGTTCACCACGGTTTTGGTCCGGACCACATACCCTACAAAGACGCAGGTGCAGAAGGCCACCACAGGCATCATCACGCTGTTGGTGATAAAGTCGAAAAAGTCCAACAAGGACATTCCCAGAGGGGCGATCCAGCTCAGCGTCCCGTACCCCAGAGAAGAGGGCGCCGCCAAAATCAGGCAGCCCACCAGCACCAGACCGCAGGTCTTTTTCCGGCTCCAATGGAACTTGTCCTGGAAAATGGATACCACGGTTTCCATCAGGGATACGGAAGAGGTCAGCGCCGCGAACAGCACCAGCAGGAAGAAAAGCCCCCCAAACACCAGCCCCAGGGTGCCGGCATCGGCAAACACCTTGGGCAGGGTGACAAACATCAGGCCCTTCCCTTGATTCAGGGCCGCTTCGTCCCCGCCGGAAAAGGCAAACACCGCCGGGATAATCATCAGCCCTGCCACAAAGGCCATGCCCGTATCAAACAGCTCGATCTGCTTCACGGATTTCTCCAAGTCGTCCTCTTTCTTCATGTAGGAACCATAGGTCACCATAATGCCCATGGCCAGGGACATGGAATAAAACATCTGCCCCATGGCGGCCAGCACGGTCATGGGGGAAAACCGGCTGAAATCCGGGGTGAGGTAATAGGCCACCCCCGCCAAGGCGCCGGGCCTGGTCACGGAATAGGCCGCCACTCCCACAGACAGCGCCGCCAGCACGGGCATCATCACCTTACTGGCTTTTTCCACGCCCTTTTGCACTCCGAAAAAGACGATCAGCGCCGTGATCCCCACATACACCGCCAGCCACACCAAAGGTTCCACCGGCTGGGCAATGTAATTGGAAAAATAGGTATCGCTGGCGGCTTCCATACCCTGGCCGGTGACATACACCAGCAGGTACTTGATCACCCAGCCGCCAATCACGCAGTAGTAGGGGAAAATGATGATGGGGACCACCGAGGCCAGATACCCCAGGAAGGCGAATTTCCGATTCAGCTTCCGGAAGGCCCCCACGGCGCTGAGCTGGGTTTTCCGGCCAATGGCCACTTCCGCCACCATCAGGGCGAATCCCAGGGACACCACCAAAACCAAATACACCAGCAGG
>DXXH01000013.1:16466-23232 GCA_019416395.1 Clostridiales bacterium | reverse complement strand
ATGGAATTAAAAAAGCGGCCCCTCCATACTGCCCCAAGCGGTACGGAAAGCGCCAAATATTTCCCAATCCCACTGCGGAACCTGCCGCAGCCAACACAAATCCGATTTTCCCGGAAAACGTTCCCCGTTTTTGTTGTTCCATTTCAAATCTCCTTAACTACTGCCGAAATATCGCTTACGCACCCTATTGTGCCACATTTTTCCCAAAAGCACAAGAAGAAGGACAAAAGAAACCAGGTTTCCCGTCCTTCTTCTTCCTTTATTCCGGCGTCCCCGGGGAAACAGGCTGTCCCTTTAAAAGGCCGCCTTGGATTTTCCGGTAATAGAGCAGCCCCACCGTATCGGCCAGGATCCAGCCAATGGGCACGGACCACCAGATCCCCACCACGCCAATGGCGGGCACCGCCGCCAAAGCGTAGGCCAGCGCCACCCGGGTGCCAAGGGAGATCACCGTGAGCACCAGGGACATGCCCGGCCGCTCAACGGCCCGGTACAGGCCGTACAGCAGGAACAGCCCGCCGATGCCCCAATAGAAGGCCCCCTCGGTCCGCAGATACTGGACGCCCACCGCCAAGATCTCCGTTTCCTGGGGCTTGACGAACAGCAGCAGCAAAGGCTTGGCAAACACAAACACCAGCGCCGACACCACCAGGGAGAAGGTGACAGCGCAGATCACGGCGCTTTTCATGCCCTTGCGGATCCGCTCGGTTTTCTTGGCGCCGTAGTTCTGGGCGATAAAGGTGGAAAAAGCGTTGCCGAAATCCTGCACCGGCATGTAGGCAAAGGAATCGATTTTCACCCCGGCGGCGAAAGCGGCCATGACCACGGTGCCAAAGCTGTTCACCAGCCCCTGGACCATGAGGATGCCGAAGTTCATCACCGACTGCTGGACGCAGGTCAACAGGGAAAACCGGGCGATTTCCAACACGCTTTCCTTGCCCCACTGGAAATCCCCCCGGCCAGGGCGGAGCTGGGGAAGCTTCTTCCAGGCGTACAACAGCAGCCCTATGCCGGAAACCCACTGGGAAAGGCAGGTGGCCAAGGCGGCTCCCCCGACGCCCCAGGGGATCCCCACCACCAGAGCCACGTCCAGCACAATGTTCAGCACCGCCGAAATCCCCAAAAACAGCAGAGGCGCGGCAGAATTCCCCACCGCCCGCAGAAGGGAAGCAAAGTAGTTGTAAAAGAACGTGCCGCCGATGCCGAAAAAGATCACCCACAGATATTGGCGCATCAAAGGGTACACGTCTGCGGGGACGGAAAGCAGCGCCATCATAGGGTCGATGAGCAGAAACACCAGCAGATTCAAAACCACCGTGAATCCGGCGATCATCACAAAGGACTGGGCCATGCTATTTTTCAGCCTGGCCATGTCCCGTTCCCCGTAGCGAATGGAGAACACCGCCCCGCTGCCCATGGACATGCCCAGCAGAATGGACGTCAGAAACGTCATCAGGGTATAGGACGATCCCACCGCTGCCAAGGCTTTCGCCCCCAGGAACTGACCTACGATAAAGGTGTCCGCCACGTTATAAAATTGTTGCAGCAGGTTCCCCAGTATCATGGGCAGGGCAAACCTCAGCATGGTGGCCGTAATCGGCCCGGTGGTCAGGTCGCTCTTTTGGGCCATGGTGTCACTTCCTTTGTTCCTTTCGTTTTGCCTGTTCCGGGATCTTGCGGCTCAGCTTCACCACGCACTCGATGTGCTGGGTGTGGGGGAACATGTCCACCGGCTGAATGGCCTGGATCTCATAGTGGTTGGCTTTGAGGATCCCCAAATCCCGGGCAAGAGTCTCCGGGTCACAGGAGATATACACCACCCGCCGGGGGCCGCAGGCACACAGGGCGGTGAGGAATTCCCGGCTGGCTCCGGCGCGGGGCGGGTCCATGAACACCACGTCCCAGCCCTCTCCCTGGAGAGCGGCCTCTTCCAAAAATTCCCCTGCGTCCCCACAGGTGAAATAGGCGTTTTTCACCCCGTTTTCCTTGGCGTTCTGAATGGCGTCCCGCACCGCGTCCGGGTTTACTTCCACCCCCAGCACCTGGCCTGCGCCCCGCTTGGCCGCCACCAGGCCGATGGTCCCGATGCCGCAATAGGCGTCCAGGACTTTCTCCTTGCCGGAAAGCTCCGCGAACTCCATGGCCTTGTTGTAGAGGACTTCCGTCTGGGTGGGGTTGATCTGGTAAAAGGATTTGGCGGAAATCCGGAACTTGCACCCGCACAGCACATCGGTGATGGTCCCCGGGCCGTAAAGGGTCTTTTCCCGGTCCCCCAGCACCATGGAAGTATACCGGTTGTTCACGTTCTGCAAAATGGTGGTGATCTCCGGGTGAAGGTCCAGCAGTGCCTTGACAAAATGCTTCTTGGCGGTGAACACCGGGGTCCCGGTCACCAGCACCACCATCACTTCCCCGGTCTGGAAGCCCCGTTTCACCAGCACGTGGCGAAGAAATCCCCGGCCGGTATTCTCGTCGTAAGCGGTGAGCTTGAAGTCCTTCAGCAGCTTCCGCACGGACACGATGATCCGGTCGGCGGTCTGGTCCTCGGTCTGGCAGGAGTCAATGGGCACGATCCGGTGGGTGCTGGACTGGTACACCCCGGAAATCAGCTTCCCGTGGCGCTTGTCCCAGGCAAAGGCCGCCTGCACCTTATTCCGGTAATGGTAAGGGCGCTCCATGCCCAAAATGGGGGAAACCTTCCCGAATTTCCCCAAAAGCTTCTGGCAGCGGTCTTGTTTCCAAACAAGCTGCCGGGAATAGCTGAGATTTTGCAGCTGGCAGCCCCCGCACTTCCGGTACACCGGGCAGGGATTCTGGGCTTTTCCTTCTCCCGCTCCCCCTTTGGGGCCAGTGGTTTTGGGCGCCGAAGTGTGTTTTCTTTCCATGGTCCGCTCCTTTCACAATCCATTCCCACAGGGAAGCCCTGGACGCTTTCCCTTGGCGTACACGCTGAAAAAGGCTCGCCGGAAAATCCTTGGCGGGCCTTTTCACTGGCTTTCGGAAAGGGGGAAGGCCCTTTCCGGAGCCGGGTTTTAAAATTTCCGGAACCTCTGGTAGCGCTGCTCCAGCAGCTCTTCCACGGACAGGGCGTTCAGCTGGGCCAACGCTCCTTCCAATTCCTCTTTGATATGGCTGTAGGTCAAGGCGAATTCCTTTTCCTCGGGGATCACCTGCTCCACCACCCCAAGCTCCATCATGTCCTGGGCGGTGAGCCGCAAGCAATCGGCAGCGTCCTTCACCTTCTTGGAATCCTTCCACAAGATACTGGCACACCCTTCCGGGGAAATGACGGAATACACCGCGTTTTCCAGGATCCACACCCGGTCGGCCACGGCCAGGGCCAGGGCGCCGCCGCTTCCCCCTTCTCCGATAAGCACCGACACAATGGGGGTCTTCAGCCCCGCCATGGCCACCAGGTTTTCCGCGATGGCCTGTCCCTGGCCACGCTCCTCGGCGCCCATGCCGCAGAACGCCCCGGCGGTATCCACAAAGCACACCACGGGACGGTGGAATTTCTCCGCCTGCTCCATGAGCCGCAGGGCCTTCCGGTACCCTTCCGGGTTTGAGGAACCGAAATTCCGCTTTACCCGCTCCCGCATGTCCTTGCCCTTCTCCATGGCAATGACGGTGACAGGCTGTCCGTTCAAGGTGGCGATGCCCCCCACGATAGCCGGGTCATCGGCAAACCGCCGGTCCCCGTGGAGCTCGATAAAGTCCTCAAATATATTCTCAATATAGGAAAGCCCTGTGGGACGGTCCTTCGCCCGGGCAAGCAATACTTTCTCGTAGGCGCTCATTCCTCTGCCCCCTTCCGGTGAAGCTTCAACAGCTTTCCAATGGTTTCCTTCTGCTCCGTACGGGGAACGATCAAGTCCACGAATCCATGCTCCAACAGGAATTCCGCTTTCTGGAACCCTTGGGGCAGCTTCTTCCGGATGGTCTGCTCAATCACCCGCGCCCCGGCAAACCCAATGGTGGCTCCCGGTTCCGCCATGATGATGTCCCCGTCCATGGCAAAACTGGCGGTGACTCCCCCTGTGGTGGGGTCGGTGAGCACGGTCAGGTAGAAATTCCCGGCGTCGCTGTGCTTGCGTACCGCTGCGCTGGTTTTTGCCATCTGCATCAGGGACAAAATCCCCTCCTGCATACGGGCGCCCCCCGACACGGTAAAGCCCACCACCGGCAGGCTATGCTCCGTGGCGTACTCGAACAGGCGGGTGATCTTCTCCCCCACCACGGTGCCCATGCTGCCCATCATGAAGTTGGGGTCCATGAGGAACAAGGCGCAAGCTACTCCCCCTACGCGGGCGGTGCCGCACACCACCCCTTCCTTCTCCCGGGAAGCCAGCTTGGCGTTCCGGAGCTTCTGGTCGTATCCGGGGAAACTGAGCACGTCCCGGCTCTTCATCTCCCCATACAACTCGGAAAAGCTCTCCTCGTCCACCAGGTACACGATCCGGTCCCGGGGGCCCATGCGGAAATGATACCCGCAGGCTGTGCACACGTGAAGGTTATCCTGCAAATCGTTCAGGGGCAGCTGCACACCGCAATGAGGACAGGTGGTGCGGATCCCCGCGTCCTCTTCCGGTACCGGCTTGCCGCCCTTTTCCAGCTCGTTCTGGGGCGAGCGGAACAGGCCCATCAAATTCATAGCTTGCCATCACCCTTCTTTTAGCGGCTCAATTCCCCGCCTTGTGAAAATGCTTCATAAAATCCGTGTAGTAGTCGCCTTTCTTGAAGCGCTCGTCCCGGATAATCTCGATCTGGTCCTCGATGTTGTTCTTGGTGCCCCCCACTACCAGCTCGCACAGGGCCGACTGCATCTTCCGAATGGCTTCTTCCCGGGTGGAAGAATACACGATCATCTTGCCCAGCATGGAGTCGTAATACGGGGGGATCTCATACCCCTGATACAGGAAGGTGTCAAACCGCACCCAAGGTCCGCCGGGAATGTGGAAGAAATCCACTTTCCCCGGTCCCAGGGCGTTGATCCGGCACTCGATGGCCGCTCCCTGCACATGGATATCCTCTTGGGTAAAGTCCAGGGGTACCCCGGCGGCGATGCGGATCTGCCATTTCACAATATCCACGCCAGTCACCAGCTCGGATACCGGGTGCTCCACCTGAAGCCGGGTATTCATCTCCATGAAGTAGAAGTTCTTCTCCTTGTCCATGAGGAACTCCACCGTACCGGCGTTCACATACCCGGAAGCCTTGGCCGCCCGCGCGGCGGTCTCCATCAGCTTTTTCCGCAGCTCGGGGGTCACCGCCGGAGAGGGGGATTCCTCGATCAGCTTCTGGTTGTTCCGCTGGATGGAGCATTCCCGCTCACCCAGGCAGACGATATTCCCTTCCTCGTCGGCCAGCAGCTGCACCTCGATGTGCTTGACCGGGTCCAGGTATTTTTCCATGTACATACGGCCGTCGCCAAAGGCTTTTTCCGCCTCGCTGGAAGCGGTCTGGAAGGCCCGCTCCATATCTTCAGGCCGCTCCACCAGCCGGATCCCTTTCCCGCCGCCGCCGGCGCTGGCCTTGATCAGCACCGGATAGCCGATTTTCTCCGCGGCTTCCACCGCTGCTTGGGCGTCCTTCAAAATATCCGTGCCGGGAGTAGTGGGAACGTCGTTTTCCTTCATCAGCCGCCGGGCAGCGTCCTTATCCCCCATCTTGGAGATGATCTCGGCGGACGGCCCGATAAACACCACCCCGTACTGCTTGCACAGGGAAGCGAACTGGGCATTTTCCGCCAGGAACCCGTACCCAGGGTGAATGGCCTGGGCATGGGTGGCCACCGCCGCGCTGACGATCCGCTGGGCGTTCAGGTAGCTGTCTTCCGCCCTGGCGCTGCCAATGCAGATCGCCTCGTCGGCCAGCGCCACGTGCAGGGATTCCCGGTCGGCTTCGGAATATACCGCCACGGTGGAAATGCCCATTTCCTTACAGGCCCGGATAATCCGGATAGCGATTTCCCCCCGGTTGGCGATCAGAATTTTTGTGAACACATTACTTCATCCTTTCCGTAAAAGACGGCGCTCCGCTGGGCCCGCCTTATTCGGATTTCACCAGGGCGAAGGAAAACTCCGCGCTGACGCAAAGCTTGCCGTCCACCTTACCGGTGCCTTTGGCAAAATAGAAATTTCCCCGCTGACGGGTGATTTCGCACTGGGTCTCCAAGGTGTCGCCGGGCTTTACCTGGCCCCGGAACTTCACCTTATCCAGGCTGGTAAACAAGGGGGTAGCGCCTTCGGAAGCGCCCTGGGCCAGCAGCACGCAGGCGGACTGGGCCAGCATCTCGCACTGGATCACCCCAGGCACTACAGGATTTCCCGGGAAATGTCCCTGGAGAAAGAACTCGTCGCCTTTGATATGGCATTTGCCGTGAGCCACACCGTCGATGAGCTCCACTTCGTCCACCAGGAGCATGGGCTCCCGGTGGGGCAGTATTTTCTTGATTTCTTCTTTATTCATTGGGATTCCACCTATCAGAAAGTTGCGAACGAAAAGGTTTTTCACGGAACTTTTTCAAAAAGTTTGCAAGTTGCGGAGCAGGGCTCCACGGCCTTTCAGCAACGGGCATACCCTGAACGCTGGATTGGCTCTTCCAGGTCTGGTTCGTGCTGACCGTCCGGAAAACGGCCTATCGCCCTTCGGGCGCGTGCGGCTGTTTTCCTGCTTTGCTTTACCGTCTCCGACGGATTTAAGGCCGCGCCTTTTTGAAAAAAGGCGCCCCAAAAACTTTTACGCGCTTCGCGTTGGTTTTTTCGCC
>DXXH01000013.1:6327-16366 GCA_019416395.1 Clostridiales bacterium | reverse complement strand
TTTTGAAAAAAGGCGCCCCAAAAACTTTTACGCGCTTCGCGTTGGTTTTTTCGCCGTCCGCGAAGGCTAACGGCGCGGATACGAGCCAGCCCACGTGCCCTGAACCCTGGATTGGCTCTTCCAGGTCTGGTCCGTGCTGACCGTCCGGAAAACGGCCTATCGCCCTTCGGGCGCGTGCGGCTGTTTTCCTGCTTTGCTTTACCGTCTCCGACGGATTTAAGGCCGCGCCTTTTTGAAAAAAGGCGCCCCAAAAACTTTTACGCGCTTCGCGTTGGTTTTTTCGCCTTCCGCGAAGACTACCGGCGCGGACGCGAGCTATCGTCCTACGCAGGCGCGGCATTCAGCCGCCGCCCCCATGCGCGACTCGCCGGGGGTGCAACCCCGTTAGACAATTCGGAACAGGGGCTGGTTATACTCCACCACCTGGCCATTGCCCACGCAGATTTCCGCCACTGTGCCGTCCACCTCGGCGGGGATCTCGTTCATCAGCTTCATGGCCTCAATAATGCACAGGGTGTCGCCCTTCTTCACCTGGTCGCCCACTTCCACAAAGGGACGGGCATCGGGGGAAGGAGAGGCGTAAAACACGCCCACAGTGGGGGACAGCACCAGGGTGCCTTCCTTCTGGGGGGCGGCCTGCTCATGGGCAACGCCCAAGGCTTCCGCCCCAGCTCCAGCGGCCCCAGAGGCCGCTACCGGCAGCACCGGAGCCGCCTGAGCCACGGTGACCACTTCCTGCTGGCGTTCCAGACGCAGCTCCACGCCGCTCTCCACCAGCTCCAAGCCGGTAAGGCCCGTTTCCTGCATCAATCTGGCCAGGCTCTCGATCTTCTTTATATCCATAGCTTAAACCCTCCGGAAAGCAAGATAGGCGTTGTGGCCGCCAAAGCCCAGGGACGCGGACAGCGCCAGGTCCACCTGAGCCTCACGGGCCTGATTGGGCACGTAATCCAGGTCGCACTCCGGATCGGGCTCCTGATAGCCGATGGTGGGGGGCACGATCCCCTCTTTCACTGCCAGCACACTGGCGATGGCTTCCACCGCTCCTGCGGCGCCCAGCATATGGCCCGTCATGGACTTGGTAGAGGAGATCATGCACTTGCGGGCGGCCTCTTCTCCCAAAGCCTTCTTGATGGCCTTTGTCTCGCAGGCGTCGTTCAGCGGCGTACTGGTGCCGTGGGCGTTTATGTACAGCTTCGAGGGATCCTGGCATCCGCCGGCCTCTTCCAAGGCCATGGTCAGTGCCGCCGCGCCGCCCAGTCCTTCCGGATGGGGGGCGGTGATGTGGTGGGCGTCACAGGTGACCCCATAGCCGCACAGCTCACCGTAAATCTTGGCCCCACGGGCTTTGGCGTGCTCGTATTCCTCCAACACCAGGGCTCCGGCGCCCTCGCCCATGACGAATCCGCTGCGGCGGGCGTCAAAGGGAGTGCAGGCGGCGGCTGGATCCTCACAGGTGGACAAAGCTTTCATGTTGGAGAAGCCCGCCACACCGATGGGAATAATGGCCGCTTCCGCGCCGCCGGTGAGCACAGCGTCCAGATAGCCGTGCTTGACTGCCCGGTACGCCTCGCCAATGGCATTATTGCCGGTGGCGCAAGCGGTGACAATGGGAATGGAAGCTCCCTGGAAATCGTATTTGATGGCGATCAGCCCGCCGGCCATGTTGATAATCATGCCGGGGACAAAGAAAGGCGATACGCGCCGGGGGCCTTTTTCCATGAGGATCTTCTGCTCCTCGGCGAAGGTGCTCATGCCGCCGATGCCGGAACCCACGTAGGTGCCGATCCGCTGGGGGGGCAGGGTGCCTTTGATGCCGCTTTCTTCCACGGCCTGGGTAGCCGCCGCCATGGCGTACTGGCAAAACAGGTCGTACTTGCGCAGGTCGGATTTCTCCATATATTGCAGGGGATCGAAGTCCTTCACCTCACCGGCCACCTTGGCTTTGTAGTCGGTGGTGTCAAAATGGGTGATGGGTCCGATACCGCATTTGCCTTTTTTCAGGCTGTCCCAAAAAGTGGGCACGTCGTTGCCAATGGGGGTGACGCAGCCCATGCCGGTGATTACCACTCTTCTCATATGGCCAGGCCTCCGTCCACGCGAATGGTTTCCCCGGTGATGTAGTCGGACTCGGGAGAGGCCAAAAACAGCGCCACATTGGCCACGTCCTCAGGAGTGCCCATCTTCCGCATGGGAACCTGCACCAGCAAGGGGTTATCCTCTTTGATATCCTTGGTCATGGCAGTCTCGATAAAGCCGGGAGCGATGCAGTTGCAGCACACCCCGCGGCTGCCCAGCTCCTTGGCCACCGACTTGGACATGCCGATCAGGCCGGCCTTGGATGCGGCGTAGTTCACCTGGCCCACGTTGCCCACCAAACCGGCGATGGAGCTGATGTTGATGATCTTGCCGTACTTTTTCCGCATGAAATCCCGGTAGCAGGCCCGGATCATGTGGAACGCGCCTTTCAGGTTGATGTCCAGCACCATGTCGTAGTCCGCGTCCTTCATGGTCACCATCAGGCCGTCCCGGGTGACACCGGCGTTGTTCACCAGGATATCCACTTTCCCCAGGTCTTTCTTCACCGCTTCCACGGTTTCTTCCACGGCCTTCTCGTCCCGCACGTCGCACAGGTAGCTCACTGCCCGGCGGCCCATGGCCTCAATTTCCTTGCAGGTTTCCACAGCGGGCTCCTCCGGCCCTACGTAGATCACTGCCACATCGGCGCCGTTTGCCGCCAGCTTCAAGGCGATGGCCTTGCCCAGACCCTGGGAAGCGCCAGTCACCAACGCGATCTTTCCTTCCAGCTTCATATGTCTGACCTCCTGTCCGTCCCTTTTCCCTTTTCAGGACGGCTTCCTTCTTTGGTTTTAGTCTGTGTATCTTCTCCCCGCCGGAAAGGCTCCCGCCCCTTGGCCGGACTTCGCGCCGGGGGTTTTCCCATTTTGTGTAAGACTCTCGATCAAGGTCCGCGAAAGACGATCTCCGCCTCAGGCGCTCAGCCCTTCAAGGCTTCCAAGGCGGCTTTCAGGCTTTCCTCGTCCTGGACGTTCACCGCTTTGACGCCCTTGACCGTCTTGCGGATCAGCCCGCACAGGGTCTTCCCGGGACCGCACTCGATGAAGGTGTCCACCCCCAGATCATGGAGCGTTTCCACCGTCTCCTGCCAGCGCACCGGGTTCTTCACCTGCTGGGTGATCAGCTCTTTGGCGTTGTCCCCATAGGGCTGGGCGGTGTAGTTGGCGTACACCGGCACCTTGGCCTGAGAGAGCTCCATGGGCTCCAGCACTTCCGCCAGCTTCTGGGAAGCGCTTTCCATAAAGGGGGAATGGAACCCGCCGCTGACCGCCAGAGGCACGGCCTTTCCGCCGGCTTCTCCCACCTTTTGGCAGAATTCTCCGATCTGGGATTTCTCCCCGGCCACCACCAGCTGCCCGGGGCAGTTGTAGTTCACAGGCCACACCTTCTCAAACCCGGCGCACAGCTCTTCCACCTGCTGGTTTTTCAGCTTGAGCACCGCCGCCATGGCTCCGGGATTTTCTTCCCCGGCCTTCTGCATGGCCTGGGCACGCTCGCACACAAAGGAGAATCCCTGCTCTTCCGAAAATACCCCGGCATAGGTCAGGGCGGCGATTTCCCCCAGGGAAAAGCCCGCCACATAGTCCGGCTTCACCCCAGCCTCTTCCAAGGCTTTGGCGGCCGCCAAGTCCACGCAGTACAGGCAGGGCTGGGTGTTCTTGGTGATGGAAAGCTCTTCCGCCGTGCCGGTAAAGCACTGCTGGGAAGTACCGGGACGCAGCTTGTCGGCTGTGTCAAACACGGCCTTGGCTGCGGGGCTTGCGTCACACAGGGACTGGCCCATTCCGCTGTACTGGGCTCCCTGGCCCGCGAAAACAAAGGCTATTTTACCCATTTGCCCGCTCCTTTCAGCACCTCTTCCGCCTGGGTGAACATCTCCTGGATGATCTCCGCGGCGGGCTGCTCTTTATGGATCATGCCGGAAATCTGGCCGGCCAGGAAGTCGCCGGTTTTCTCGTCGCCTTCCACAGCGGCCCGGTACAGAGCGCCCCGGCCCATCTGCTCCAGCTCTTCATCGGAGATCTGGCTGTACTCGGCCTTGGCGTACTCCTTGGCGAACTGGTTCTTGATCTGCCGCACCGGGTGGCCCAGCCGCTTGCCGGTGACCATGGTGGCAATATCGTTGGCTTTCAGCACTTTTTTCTTGTAATTGGGGTGGACGCCGCATTCCTCGGCCACCAGGAACCGGGTGCCTACCTGGACGCC
Source organism: Clostridiales bacterium (assembly GCA_019416395.1). Lineage (GTDB taxonomy): Bacteria > Bacillota > Clostridia > Oscillospirales > Acutalibacteraceae > Acutalibacter. The sequence continues at coordinate 12,082 of DXXH01000013.1, read as the reverse complement.
TACAGCTCCCAGCATAAAGGCCGCCGCAATGCCCCGGCCGTCGCCGATACCTCCGGCCGCCAGTACAGGCAGGTCCGTGGCGTCGCACACCTGGGGCACCAGCACCATGGTGGTCAGGTCGCCCACATGGCCGCCGGACTCTCCGCCCTCGGCGATGATGGCCGCGGCTCCCGCCTTGGTCACCAAACGGGCCATGGCCACGCTGGCCACCACAGGCACCACTTTGATGCCCGCTTCCAGCCACATGGGCATGTACCGGGACGGGTTGCCTGCTCCGGTGGTGACAACGGGCACTTTCTCTTCCGCCACCAGCTTGGCCACCTCTTCCGCGAAGGGGGACATGAGCATGATGTTCACGCCGAAAGGCTTATCGGTCAGGCTGCGAGCCAGGTCGATCTGCTTTTTCAGGTACTCGGCGTTGGCGTTCATGGCGGAGATGATCCCCAGGCCGCCCCCATTGGACACGGCCGCCGCCAGCTTGCCGTCGGAAATCCAGGCCATGCCGCCCTGGAAAATGGGGTACTCGATCCCCAACAGGTCGCAGATAGGCGTTTTAATCATTGACGATCCTTCCTTTCTCTTTCTGCCGGAAGCCCGGCGTATCTCAATCTCTGGTTTTTCTCAAATAGATCCCCTTGGTGACGCCACGCTTTCCCGGCAAAAGGTCAGCGTTTCCCGCCAAGCTCCCGGCCCGTTGGCAAATGGGCAATTTACCAGCGCACCACGCAAGCCGCTGTGGACAATCCGCCGCCAAAAGCGGTGAGCACCACATAGTCCCCCCGCTGCAAAAGCCCCTGGCGGTTGGCCTCGTCCAGCAAGATGGGCTCACTGGCTGAGGACGTATTGCCGTACCGGTCGATGTTCACCAGGAACTTCTCCGGGGCGATCTCCGGCAGACGGCGCCGGGCCTCATTGATGATCCGGTAGTTGGCCTGGTGGGGAATGACGGCCTTCACCTGTTCCCCGGTGATCCCCGCCTGCTCCATCACCAGCCGCACGTCCCGCACCATAGACGTCACAGCAAATTTATAGGTCTCCTGCCCTGCCATGAACACGCAGTTCTTTTTCAGCTCCTGCTCAAAGAAGGGAGAGTTGTCCCACTTGGTGGGAATGGATATCACATTGTCGCCGCCAATGGTGCTCAGGGTAGAGGAAAGGTAATTGTCTCCCTCGCCCAGCACGGCCGCCCCGGCGCCGTCCCCGAAAATCACGCAGGTGCTCCGGTCGGTCCAGTCGATCATGCCGCTCATGCGCTCCGAGCTGACCACCAGCACCTTCTTCACCTTTTTCCGGGCAAAAAAGCCGTCCGCCACGTCCAGGGCGAACAGGAATCCCGGACAGGCCACATTCATATCAAAACAGGGACAATGAGCCCCGATCCGGTTCTGCACCATGCCCGCCAAGCCAGGGGAAATGGTGTCGGCGCTGATGGTGGCGCCGATAATCAGATCCAGTTCCTCAGCCTTCACACCGCTGTTCTCCAAGGCCGCCAGGGACGCGGCCACACCCATATCTGTGTTGCTCTCGGTAGTGCACACGTGGCGTTCCTTGACGCCCACCCGTTTTGTGATCCACTCGTCCGATGTCTCCACCATCTTGGAAAGGTCGTCATTTGTAAGGACCTTTTCCGGCGTGAAGCTGCCCGTACCCAGAATCTGAAAGCTCATATCCTGATCTCCTGTCAAAAATTCTTGTAATTTCTACCTCTTTCCCCTGGTTTTCCGCCTGGATTTCCAGCCGTTTTCCCTGGGGGGAGCTTAACCCCTTTATTTTATAGGAAACGGGGGGATTTGTCAACCCCTCCCCCACCCTTCCCCCCCCTTTCCCCCCGGCTGGGCTTTTGGGAAAACCCCCGCCTCAGGCCATTCCCTCAGATCACCAGCCCGCCGTTTAAACCCAGCACCTGCCCGGTGAGGAACTCCTGCTCCAGCAGGAACGCCACCCCTTGGGCGGTTTCCTCAGGGGTGCCGATCCGCTCCAGGGGCGTCTCTTCCCGGAGCATGTCCAAATCCGCCGGGGACAGATCCCCGTTCATGGGGGTGGCGATCACCCCGGGGGCCAGGCAGTTCACCCGCACCCCGGAAGGGCCTTCTTCCTTGGCCAGCGCCTTGGTCAGGCCGATCACTCCCGCTTTGGCCGCCGAATAGGCCGCCTCGCAGGAAGCCCCCACCTGCCCCCACATGGAGCTTACATTCACAATGCTGCCCCGTTTCTGCCGGATCATGGGGGGCAAAGCCTGACGGCAGCACAAAAACACGCTGGTCAGGTCCGCGTCCATCACCCCCCGCCAGTCTTCCAGGGTCATATCCGTGAACAGCCCTTTCCAGGCAGACCCGGCATTGTTCACCAACCCTTCCAGAAAGCCGAAATCCGCCTGGGCAGCGTCAAACAGGGATTTCACCTGGGCTTCGTCGGTCAAGTCCGCCTGGTAGGCTTTGGCGTTGCCCCCCAGCTGAAGGATCTTCTCCACCGTTTCCTGGGCGGACTGCCGGTTTTGCCGGTATTGCAGGGCCACGCCCCATCCCCGGCGGGCAAGCTCCAAGGCCACTGCCTTGCCTATCCCCCCGGAAGCTCCGGTCACCAGCACGTTTTTCACGGCAGGTCTCCCCCTTCCAGCTCCATATCTCCCCGCTCATAGAAGACGCAGGCAAGGGCCGCCAAAGGCGCCGTTTCCGTGCGGAGAATCCGGGGCCCCAAGGTGAGAAGCTTTCCGCCCAGGGACTGGGCCAGCGCCGCTTCTTCCGGGGAAAATCCCCCTTCCGGCCCCACGAACACAAACAGCCGGTCCCCGGCGGAAGACAAGGCCTTTTTCAGGCTTTCCTTCCCCTGCTCGTAGAAAAACAGGATCTCCCCTTCCCGGGCGGCAGTTTCCAAAGCCTGCTTCAAAGGCGCCGGCTCCAGCACCTGGGGGATCCTTCCCCGGCCGCTCTGCATGGCGGCTTCCCGGGCGATCTTTTGCAGCCGGGCGGTTTTCTTCCCAGCGGATTTCCCATCCAGCCGCACCACGCACCGGGAGCTTTCCACCGGCCAAATCTCCCAGGCCCCCAGCTCCACGGATTTCTGGGTCACGGTCTCCAGCTTATCCCCTTTGGCCAGGCATTGGCACACGGTGACTTTGGTCCGGGGCTCGCCCTTGCTGGGAGCGCTGTTTTCCACCTGCACCAGGGCCCCTTCCCCATCGCAGGAAATCACCCTGCACCCGTAGTCGGTCCCCTGGCCGTCGCACAGGGTCAAAGCCTCTCCCGGCCGCATGCGCAGGGATTTGGCAATGTGCCTGCCGTCCTCTCCGCCGAGGAAGGTTTCCCCCTCGGGCCGTTGATCCACAAAAAATCTGGGCATTGTTCTCCCCCTTTCTTCCATGATTCTATCCCCCGTCCCCCAGGTTTGTCAACGAACAGTTGGGTCTGCCACACTTTCTTGATGATTTTTTCCCAACAATATGCTATAATATTTCCAATCATTTTGAAAAATGGTTCCACTGGCGGCTTTTTTCCGCCTGGAACCTCACCGGAGAAAGGGGGAAGCCTGTCACATGTATCAGCATTTTGGAAAACGGCTGGCCGCTTTGGCCTTGGGGACTGCTCTGTGCCTGACCCAGACAGGCTGTTCCTTCTCCGGGCTGGACGCCCAGAACCTGATGTCGCCCCCCCGGGCCAACCGGGAACAGCAGGGCATCTACGAGCTGCTCCAGGAAGACCGGCAGGAACTGACCTTCGTCTATCCCAAGCGCGGGGAACACCGTTCGGCCATCATCATGCGGGACTGGACCGGCGACGGGGTTTCCGATGCCCTGGGTTTTGTGGCCCTGGACAAAGGTGTGGAAGCCTATTTCCTGGAACGGCAAAACAACAGCTGGCGCACAGCGGCTTCCTTTAAGAATACGGCCACCCAGGTGGACTTGGTCTGCTTTGGGGATTTGAATGGGGACGGCAAGGAAGACGTGCTCATCGGCTGGGGCAGCGCCGCCGGCACCACCGGCCGTACCGCTGCTGTTTCCGCCTATCTGTACCAGGACGGCAACGTGACCGAATACCCCCTGGGCACCTATGGGGAAATGACCGTCACCGACCTGGACGGGGACGGGATCTCGGAAGTCTTCACCGTAGACAAGTACCTGGCCGCCGAGGAAGAGGGAGCCGAACCCCTTCCCGCCCTGGCCAGGATCTACGCCTGGCGGGACAACGCCCTTTACGAGCTGTGCACCGCCAGCGCCGACAACTCCATTACCAATTACACGTCCATCCAATTCGGGAAACTGAACCGGGAACTGCCCGGTGTGGCGGTGGACGGTTCCAAAGCCGACGGCAGCATGACCACCCAGGTATTTTACCTGGAAAACGGCCTTTTGAAAAACGGCCCGCCGGGAGTGAATACGGAAACCTATCAAAATCCTTTTTCCCGTTCCTCGGCGGCAGTATTTCTGTCCCAGGACATCAATGGGGACGGGCTGCTGGAAATTCCGGTGGCCACCAGGCTTCCCGGACTGCCCGAAGGGGTGGTTCTGGATTCCACCAGCTATGTGGTGGAATGGAGCAATTTCCAAGCACCCTCGGATTATGCGCCGGCGCTCACCACCTTGATGAACCTGGGGGAAAATTACTGGTTCCCCCTGCCGGGCGCCTTAGAAGGGAAAATCTCCACGTCCAACAATACCACCACCCGCACCGTCACCTATACGGAAGTGGTCAACGGAGAGGACGGTTCCCAGCTGCTGGGATCCCCCCTGTTCACCATTCGGGCCTTTACCCTTTCCGCCTGGGCCAGCCGGGGGGAAACCAGCGGGTATGAACAGCTTGCCACCCAGGGCGACCTGGTTTATGGGATACAGACGCTCACCCAAGACAGCTCGTATCTGCGGGCCATCGCCCAAATCAAGCGGCAGTTTCATGTGATCGTGGACTGAGCCCATGGCTTTTACGGAGACGGGTTTTCAAAGAGGTTTGCCAACAGGAAAGGGGTATATGTACTATGCGTAAGATTCTTGTCGCGGAAGACGAACAGAACATTCGGGAATTTGTGGTCATCAACCTGGAGCGGGCCGGGTACAAAACCTTCGAGGCGGAGACCGGCGACCAGGCCCTGGAGCTTTATGACCAGGAAAAGGGCGATTTTGACGTGGCTGTGCTGGACATCATGATGCCTGGCCAGCATGACGGCCTGGCGGTATGCAAGGAGCTGCGCCGGAAAAATTCTTCCATCGGCATTATCCTTCTCAGCGCCCGTACCCAGGAGATGGACAAGGTCAGCGGCCTGATGATGGGCGCCGACGACTACGTGACCAAACCCTTTTCCCCCTCGGAACTGGTGGCCCGGGTGGACGCCGTATACCGCCGGGTGGCCCTGGCGTCCAACAAGCGGGAAGACTTTGTGCGGGACCAGCTGGTGTCCGGGGAATTCTGCCTGAACCTGCGCAACCGGTCTTTCCTAAAGGGCAAGCGCCCCATCGAGCTGACCCAGGTGGAATTCCAGATCATGGAGTATTTCTTCTCCCACCCCGGCGTGGCCCTGGCCCGGGGAGACATTCTCAAGCATGTCTGGGGGCCCGGATACACCGGCGAGGAAAAAATCGTGGACGTGAATATCCGCCGCTTGCGCATGAAAGTGGAAGAACAGCCTTCCAACCCCAAACATATTGTCACAGTCTGGGGCCTGGGCTACCGCTGGGACGTCTAACAGGTGTAAATCATCAGAGATGTAACCCCCGCGGACGGCGCGCTACCGGTTTCCAGCGCTGGGAGTAAGCGTAGCGCACGAT
>DXXH01000013.1:0-6227 GCA_019416395.1 Clostridiales bacterium | reverse complement strand
TTTCGGCGCGGACGTGCATTCACGGCCAGAACAGCGCGCAGCGAAGCAAGCCGCCCGATGCGCGACGTGGGTCCAGCGTCACGCTGGTGAGCTGGTGTAAACCACCTGGAAATTTTCGGCGCGGACGTGCATTCACGGCCAGAACAGCGCGCAGCGAAGCAAGCCGCCCGATGCGCGAATCGGGTCCAGCGTCTCGCTGGCGCTGGAAGGATCAGGGAAAGGAGAAAAAGTATGTTCTCAAAAGGAGTGTCCCGCCGGTGGATGTTCAATACCCTTGGCGTGGTGCTTATCGTCTTGGTGATCTTCATCACCACCCTGTCCCTTATGGTACAAAGCTCCACCTATAACGGCATCGAGCTGGCTTTGGCCGGCCGGGCCGACGAGCTTTTGAACTGGCTTTCTTCCGCTTCCAGCGGGTATAATACCTCTACCGAGTTCACCGGCATCGTCCGGGACTATATCGAGGGTTTCCCCGATAAGAACCAAATGGAAATCATGGCCCTGGACCATAACGGCCAGGTATTCATCACCTGCACCGGCTTCGAGCCCGACCAGGACCAGGAAATGCCCGATTACCAAGAAGCCCTGCGCAATCCCAATGGGGAAGGCAAATGGGTGGGTAAGCTGAATACTGGGGAAAAAGCCATGGCCATCACCCGGGTGATCCGGGACGAAAACGGCGGCCTGATCGGCTCCGTGCGGTACTTGGTGTCCATGGAGCAGGCCGACCGCCAGATTTCCTTGATCGTGCTGGTGCTGGTAGCCATCGGATTCTTCATCGTGCTGCTGCTCATCTTGTCCGGCATGTATTTTATCCGCTCCATTCTGGTGCCCGTACGGCAGATGAGCCAAAGCGCCCGGCAGATCGCCCAGGGGGATTTTGCCGTGCGGATCGATAAGGCCAAGGACGACGAAATCGGCGACCTGTGCGACGCCATCAACGATATGGCGGGAGAGCTGGGCGCCGCCGAACAGATGAAAAACGACTTTATTTCTTCCGTATCCCACGAGCTGCGCACCCCCCTGACCGCCATCAAAGGCTGGGCGGAAACCTTGCAGGAAGGCGCCGACCCGGAGACCGCCGAGAAAGGCATGAAGGTCATTATCCGGGAGTCAGAACGGCTGTCCGGGCTGGTGGAAGAGCTTCTGGATTTCTCCCGGCTGCAAAACGGACGGATGCGGTTGCTGGTCTCCAAGCTGGACATCCTCTCGGAGCTGGACCAGGCGGTGTACATGTTCACCGACCGGGCCCGCACCGAGCAAAAGCAGCTCAATTACGAGGAAACTCCCGTGCTGCCCCCTGTGTACGGCGACGTGGACAGGCTCCGGCAGGTATTTGTCAACATCATTGACAACGCGTTAAAATATACCAGTCCCGGGGGAACCATTCTTGTGTCTTCCCGGGAAGATTCGGGCTGGGTGCGGGTGGTTATCAGCGACACCGGATGCGGCATTCCCGCCGAGCATCTGCCCAATGTGAAAAAGAAATTCTACAAGGCCAACCAGCTGGTCCGGGGCTCGGGCATCGGGCTGGCGGTGGCCGATGAAATCGTCCGCCTTCACGGCGGTACCCTGGAAATCGACAGCCAGGAAGGCGTGGGCACCAGCGTCACCATTTCCCTGCCTACCTGCGCCCACCTGGAAGCCGATCCCCAGCTAGCCCAGCTGCCCGAGATCTCAAAATACATTCAGGAAAGGAATTCCAACGGACATGAGTAAAAAAATCACCACCATCGGCGGCCAAGCTTTGATGGAAGGCATTATGATGGTGGGGCCCAAGCGCACCGTCGCTGCCTTCTGCGACCAGGACGGGAATATCTCCACCGAGGAGATCTCCGTCCCACGCCTGACACAAACCTATCCCATTCTGGGCAAGCCCTTTATCCGGGGCATTTTCGCCCTGGTGGATTCCTTCCGCATGGGCTACAAGGCCCTGTCCCTCTCCGCCGACAAGCTCACCGACGGCGAGGAAGAGGAAGAGCTCACCGGCATCGACAAGTGGCTGACCGAGCATCTGGGGGATAAAATCACCGGGGTGATCATGGCCATCGCTTCCGTGCTGGGCATAGCCTTAGCCATTGTGCTGTTTTTCATGCTGCCCACCATACTCTTCAACCTGCTTCAATCCGCCGTGTCCGCCAATATCGCCGGGTGGCGCTCCATCTTCGAGGGCGTGATCCGAGTGGGGCTTTTTGTGGCTTACGTGGGGTTTATCGGCATGGTCCCCGACATCAAACGCACCTTCCAATACCACGGTGCGGAGCATAAAACCATCTTCTGCTACGAAAACGACCTACCCCTTACTGTAGAAAATGTCCGGGTACAGCGCCGGTTCCACCCCCGCTGCGGCACCAGCTTTTTGATCCTCATGCTGGTGCTGGGGATCATCGTGGGATTCTTTATCCCCTTTTCCAACCCCTTTCTGCGCACCTTCACCAAGCTGCTCTGTATCCCGGTGATCATGAACCTGGGGTATGAGCTGCAAAAGGCCTGCGCCCGTCACGACAACCTGTTGTCCCACATCGTCACAGCCCCGGGCCTGTGGATGCAGCGTCTTACCGTGAAGGAGCCGGACGACAAAATGATGGAAGCCGCCATCGCCGCCATGGAAGCGGTGATCCCGGAAAACGGCGAGGACCTGATCCGGTGACCTGCCGGGAACTTTACCTGCTGGCCCGGCGGCGCTTACAGCAGGCGGGGGTGGATTCCCCAGGAGTGGACGCCGCCCTGCTCACGGAAAAATTTCTGGGCCTTGACCGCCGGGGTCTGGCCCTTCACGGAGAAGAACCAGCCTCTCCCCAACAGGAGAAATGCTTTCTCCAGGCTGTGGGGGACCGGGAAAAACGGCGGCCTTTGCAGTATATTCTGGGGGAATGGGAATTCATGGGGCTGACTCTGGCTTTGGGGGAAGGGGTGCTGGTTCCCCGGGAAGATACCATCACCCTGGTGGAGACGGTAGCCCAGGAGCTGACGGGAACCCCCGTCCCCAAGGGTTTGGACTTGTGCGCCGGCACAGGAGCGGTGGCTTTGGGACTGCAAACAATGATCCCGGGGCTTTCCGCCCAGTGCGTGGAGATTTCCCAAAAGGCGCTGCCGTATTTGGAGAAGAATCTCCGCCGCTATGGCAAAGGTCAGGTGACCTCTTTTCCCGGGGACGTTTTATCCCGGGAGACGGTGAAATTCTTTACCCCCGCCAGCCTGGATTTTCTAGTCTCCAACCCCCCTTACATTGCCACGGGAGAGCTTGCCACCTTGCAGCCCGAGGTGCTGGGGGAACCGGCCCTGGCTCTGGATGGCGGCCCGGACGGTCTGGTGTTCTACCGGGCGATCGTGGAGCTGTGGCTACCCTTGGTTCGGCCCGGCGGGGTGGTCGGTGTGGAAATCGGGGAAAGCCAAGGGGCCCAGGTGAGGGAACTGTTCACCCGGGCAGGGCTGGAAGATATCCGGGTCACCCAGGACTGGTCTGGCTTAGACCGGGTAGTCAGCGGCCTAAAACCCACCTTTCTTTCGTGAAAGGCTGGGGCAAAGAACTTTGATTCGCGCCAACCTTTCTTTCGTGAAAGGTTGGGCCAAAGAACTTTGATTCGCGCACCGGGCGGCGGGCTCACGCCCGCGCTTTTCTGGACGACAGCTCGCGTCCGCGCCCCCACCTTTCTTTCGTGAAAGGTGGGGCCAAAGAACTCTGATTCGCGCATCGGGCGGCGGGCTTACGCCCGCGCTGTGCTGGACGCCAGCTCGCGTCCGCGCCGTAAGAAACCATTTTATCTTCAGCATATTGGAGACTTTCTCCTTCGCGGACGGCGCGCTGGCGGTTTCCGGCGCTGGGAGTAAGCGAAGCGCACGATTCCGCGGCTTGGGTCCAGCGTCACGCTGGCGCGCTGTGCTGGACGACAGCTCGCATCCGCGCCGTTAAAAAGATTGAAAAAAGTGACCTGGCAGAGATTGCCAGGCCACTTTTTATTTTCAACGTATTGGAGACATTCTCCTTCGCGGACAGCGAGCTGACGGTTTCCAGCGCTGGGAGTAAGCGTAGCGCACGATCCCGCGACTTGGATCCAGCGTTACGCTGGGGAAATGTCAATTATTCGCAGGCGGATTTGAACTCGGTCCACACACGCTGGTGCACTTCCACCGCTTCCGCAGAAATGTTCTCGATCATTTCCATGTTGCTGGTGTCCACGTCTTCCGGCAAAGTCAAAAAGTCACGGTATTCCTCGGAAATATACTGCTCCGCGTCCTTGTTGGTGCAGTAGTAGCCCAAATACTCGTAGCACTGAGCCGCGATCTCCGGCCGCAGGATATAATCCATAAACTGGTACGCAGAATCCGGATGGGGTGCGTTTACCGGGATAAACTGAGCCATGATGCCAAACCCGATGCCCTCTTCCGGGAACACCACCTTCAAATCCGGATTGGCGATCTTGGCCATGGTCACCTGGGAAGTGTACAGCACCGCCGCTCCTACTTCCCCGGACAGCAGGTCGTCCTGGGTGTTGTCGTCCTTGATCAGCCGGATATTGGGCGCCAGCTCCAGCAATTTGTCCCCGGCAGCCTCAATGGTGGCGGTGTCTTCCGTGTTGTAGCTCTCTCCCAGCACCTTCAGCGCCATGCCGTCGATGACCCGGAAACTGCCGATAATGCCCACGTTGTCCTTCAAGGACGGATCCCACAGATCCGCATACCCCTTGATGTCAACATCCACCAGGCTGGGATCGTATACGATGGTCTGTACCCCCGCACCGTACGGCACGGTGTACTCGTCCTGAGGATCAAAGAACTGTCCCTGGTAGATGGGGTTGATGCTGCCGTAATTTTCCAGCTTCCCCGTATCCAACTTCTGCGCCAAGCCTTCCTGGATCACCGTCTCAATGATATAGTCGTCGGCGATCACCAGGTCGTAATCTCCGCCCTCGGCGGTCTCCAGCTTGGCCAGCATGGTTTCGTCATAGTCAAAGTTGGCGTAGGTCACTTCAATGCCGGTCTCTTCGGTAAAGCCGTCCAGCACTTCCTGGGGGAACATGCCTTCCCAGGTGTACAGCACCAGCTCTCCCTTTTTCTCCGTATTCCCCGAGCACCCGGCCAGGGTGCCCACCAGCAGCAGCGCCGCCAGGGCTAGGGCGAAAACCTTCTTCATGTTTCGGTCACTCCTTTTCTGAATCTCGTTTTTTTGGCGCCCGGCCCAAAATCGCCGCCAGCCCGCAAAGAAGCAGTGTGGCTACGAATAACAAGGTGCACAGGGCGTTGATCTCCGGGGTAACCCCGGTTTTTAACTGGGTATAGATCTTCACCGGTAAAGTATTGGTATCCACACCGGTGACAAATACGCTGATGATCACGTCGTCCATGCTCATGGCGAAGGCCAAAAGCATTCCCGAAGCAATGGCCGGGGCCACCAGGGGCAGGGTGATGTCAAAAAACACCCGGACCGGGGTAGCGCCCAGATCTTGGGCGGCTTCCGGCAGGCTTTTATCCATACCCACCAGCCGGGCCTTCACCAGCATAAACACATATGGGATACAAAATGCCGTGTGGGCGATGACCAGGGTGCCCATGCCAAAGGGCAGGCCAATCAGGGAAAAGAACGCCATAAACACCATGCCCAAAATGATCTCCGGGATCATGATCGGCAAGGTGGAAATATATTCCACAGCGCCCTTCAACGGAAATTTCACCTTGCTCATGCCGTAAGCGCCCAAGGTGCCGATCACCGCGGCGCACAAGCTGCTGAGCACACCCAGCACAATGGAATTCCACAGGGCCTGGAATAAGTCCTTATCCCGGAAAAGCTCCTCATACCACTTCAGGGAGAACCCGCCCCACACAGAGCTGATTTTGCTCTCGTTAAAGGAATAGAGGATCACCAGGAGAATGGGCACATACATCATGGCCAGAACAACGCCCAGATAGATGTTGGGCAGTTTGGTACGGTTTTTCATGGAACAGCTCCTTTCCAAGTGAAACCAGCGCACAGAAAGCGCATAAAAGTTTCGCCGGCCTTTTCAAAGACTGTGGGGGCAGGAGGTGCCAGCGTCCTGTGGGACGTGCCCAGCGGCTGGTTTCCCCAGAAACCGCTCAAAAGCACCACTGTTTCCACCGGTGTCACTTTTTGAATGAGGTCCGCTCCCAGGGCTACCGCCTTCGGCGTATGCGCCCTGTTCGCTGATTTTCCTTCCGGCTGCGCCGGTTTCAAGGCCGCGACTTTTTGAATGAGGTCCGCTCCCAGGGCT
>DXXH01000129.1 GCA_019416395.1 Clostridiales bacterium | reverse complement strand
TTTGCCATCCCAAAATCTGAATTTTCTACTTGACTTTTATTAGCAGGTCTTTCCAAAAAAATGCTATACGCCCTCAGGGGAGAACGTATAGCACAAGATAGGCGGATCGATTAAGCAGCAGCGCCAATGGCAGCCAGCATACCAATCGCGCAGATCGCGCAGATTACACCGATGACCGCAAAGCACACGCCGATAATACCAAGCACAAAGCCCGCAGTGGCCAGGCCCTTCGTCTCAGGGGTTGCCATCTTACGGCCTTTTACGCCAAAGATAATACCCAAAATCGCCAGTACCAGAGTAAAGTAGCTTACCACCGGAATGAAAGAGCCTACAATGCCCAGGATACCGCATACCAGGGCCGCGATGGAAAAGTTCTTGCCTGTGTTGTTTTGCATGATGATTACCTCCTCATTTCCCACATTAGGGTGGTTCCATTTTATCTCTTCTTTAGAAATTTGTCAACAAAATCGGACAGGATCTCTTATATCTTTCTACAACTTCCACCCTGGAGAAACCGCTTATTTTTCTCCCTATATTTCCAAGGCGGAGATTTGTGGGCTTCTTGTAAGACTGGTTGAACATGGGGAAGGGCTCTGTTATACTAGGAACAGATCCCAAATACCTTTCCGCCCGTAAGGAAAAGGAGCTGATTGTTTTGCTTTTATCCGTTGCCGAGAACTTTGAATTTTTTATGGAGAATTTGCTGGACGTGCTGGTGACCAACGCCATCCACCTGTTTGAGCTGGTCGGGGTCATCGTGCTGATTGTAGCAGGGATACGGGGCGTGGTGAACTATGTCCGCCACGATCCCATGGTCCGTTTAAACTTGGCCAAGGGAATGGCGCTGTGTCTGGAGTTCAAATTGGGCAGCGAGATCCTGCGGACGGTGATCGTCCGGGACTTGAGCGAAATCGCCATTGTGGGGGCGATTATCGTGCTGCGGGCAGCCTTGACCTTCCTGCTTCACTGGGAAATCAAGAACGAGGAAGCCGAGGCAGAGGCCAACCTGAATAAGGAGTACCGGGAACGGAAGTCCCAGAAGCTTTCCCAGGAAAGGGAGAGCCAGGATTGAAGGCGTCCAGGAGATTCATTGTTTGAGCAGTATTTTGAGCAGTAAATGAGATAGAAAACGCAATGAAATTGCTGTAAGGAGGAATGTTGTATGGAACTGAAAAAGGATTGGATCAAGGATTTGGTAATCTACCAAGTGTATCCCCGGAGTTTCCAGGATTCTAACGGGGACGGAATCGGGGATATCCCAGGGATTATCCGCAGGTTGGACCATCTTTCCGATCTGGGGATCAATGCCCTGTGGCTTTCCCCGGTCTACCGTTCCCCCAACGATGACAACGGGTATGATATCTCGGGCTACCAGGAGATCATGGAAGAGTTTGGAACCATGGAAGATTGGGACCGGCTTTGCCAGGAGTGTCATCAGAGGGGCATCAAGGTGATTATGGATTTGGTGGTGAATCACTCTTCCGACGAGCACCCTTGGTTCCAAGAGTCCAAATCTTCCCGGGACAACGGGAAGAGCGATTATTACATCTGGCGGGATCCCAAAAACGGGAAAGAGCCCAATAACTGGGCTTCCGTGTTTGGGGGGAGCGCTTGGGAGTATGTTCCGGAACGGGGGCAGTATTATTACCACCTGTTTTCCAAAAAGCAGCCGGATTTGAATTGGGCCAACCCCAAGCTGCGTGAGGAGATCTTTTCCATGATGGAATGGTGGGTGAAAAAAGGGGTAGACGGGTTCCGGGTGGACGCCATCAGCTATCTGGATAAACCCCAGGATTTTCCCGATTCGCCTGAGCCGCCCCAGCCTGATGGGTACTCCTTCAGCGCCTGTCTGGTCAATGGGCGTCCTGGCACCCACGGATATATCCGGGAGATGAACCGGCGGATTTTCTCCCCATACAACGTGCTGACCGTGGGGGAAGTGGCCGCCGCCGATACGGAAGAGCTGGCCCGGTATGTGGCAACGGACCGGGAAGAGTTTGATATGGCCATACCGTTTGTGGCTCCCGTGGTGGAGATCAGCACATGGTCGCCCAAGAAGCTGCGGCAGGACATTGCCGCGGATTATGCCGCTTTAAAGGATTGTGGCTGGTGGGCCCGGTTTTTCAGTAACCACGATAAACCACGGCAAGTGTCCCTCTATGGAAACGACCAGGAGTATTGGGAAGTTTCTGCCAAGATGCTGGCCATGCTGCTCCATTTTCTGCCTGGAACGCCCTTTGTGTACCAGGGAGAAGAAATCGGCATGACCAATATGCAGTTTCCCACCATTGAGGAATATAACGATCCCGACGCCAAAAATACCTATCGCCAGCAGCTGCTGGCAGGCGCTACGCCCCAGGAAGCATTGCACCAGGCCCAGATGATCTCCCGGGATAACGCCCGCACGCCCATGCAGTGGGATTCAACGGAAAACGCAGGATTTACCCAGGGAAAACCCTGGCTGGGGATCAACCCCAATTACCGGAAGATCAATGTGGCAAGCCAGAAGGAAGATCCCCATTCCATTTATCACTGCTACAAAGCGCTGATCGCCCTGCGCAAAGAAAGCCCTGCCCTTTCCAGAGGGGATTTGGAAATCCTGCCTGTTCCCTCGGATACGCTGTTGGCTTTGAAACGCAGCTATCAGGGAGAGGTTCTCCTTTCCTTCCACAACTTCTCAGCGGAGCCGGTGGAAGTCCCGGAAGCTCTCCTGCCCCAGTCCGGGGAGGTGCTGCTCTCTTCCTATGACCGGCAGGGGGGATATCAGGTCGGTTCCCTGCGCCCGTATGAATCGGTGATCTTCCGCCTGTAAGGGCCGGGGGAAAGAGATTGCTTCTCCCGGGTTTTGATCCCTTCTCTCAGAAGTTCTGGCATCCGGGGGAAAATCCGGAAGTTTGAAAGGGAGTTTATGTTCCAGAACGGAACAGCGGGAAAAATCCTAGATGGCCTCTTTTTGACCCATGCTTTCTGCTATACTGTGTGTAACAAAGCAAGGAAAGAAGATGGTTTTCATGATGTACACTCCCGCGGAAGCGAACAAGCTTTTGAAAAAACTGAACGAAGCCCATTACTCGATGATTTGGGATGAGCGTGATCTTTGTCAGTTTACCGCCTCTGTGGACGAGGACTTGGAATACGCCCGTCCGGACTATGACTATGAGGCCACCCAAAAGGAGATTGCAGAGCTGGAAAGGAAGATCCGCACGATCAAGCATGCCTTAAACCAGTTTAATAACTCCCACAAGGTAGACGGGTTTGATATGACCGTGGATGAAGCGCTGATATATTTGCCGCAGCTCAGTCAGCGGATCAGGCGGCTGAAGGAGATGAAACAGACCCGGCCCAGGGAGCGGAACATGAGAACGAGTTTGAACGGGGCTGTGGAATACACCTACGCCAACTACGATGTGGAACAGGCCCGGAAGGATTATGACCAGGCGTTTGATGAGCTTTCCCGGCTGCAAATCAGCTTGGATACCTTGAACACTCGGGAAAAATTCCCCATCGACCTGTGAGATTTTCCGGTCCCTTTTTTCACTATGGTGTGGCTTCCTGCTTCACCTTTCTTGTGTTTTGGTTCTTATGGTCAGCGTTGTATATTCGTTGTCGATCAGGTATAAATCATTGTGCGGAGGTTTATCGGTATCGGTAGAAGATCAAAATATGGTTTGGACAATGCTGTGTGGTAGTGCGCAGATTCGAAAGGGATAAAAACTTTTTTCCCGGCGTGGCTGAAGTTCGGTTTCAGGCCACGCCTTTTCTATTGCCAAAGAAAAAGCCAGCCGTCAGGCTGGCTTACTGTTTTTTATTCCCGCAGTTTGTCCCGGACTTCCATCAGGGCAAAACCCAGCAGGTTGGTTCCTTTCCAACTGGCCGGGTCCTGGGACAGGGGGTCGGATTTCACCCGGCCAATGCCCCAGATACAGTCGCTGGGAGAGCCTTCCGTCAAAATGGAATCCCCCGTGCTCAGCAAAAATTCCTTTAGAGAGGCGTTTTGGGAGAACTTGGCTATGTTTCCCGCCACCACAATATCCACGCAGTGGGTGTTCCAAAGTTCCTGGTCAAAGTTCCGCACCTTGCGGCCCAACTCCTTGCAGACCCTGGGGTCCGTGGCTTGCAGGATCTGTTGGCGGGTTTCCTCGTCCCCAAAAAGCCGGGCTTTTTCCGCCATCATGTACTGCTCTGCGGTGGCGTATACTCTTCCATCTGCCGTAAACCGGCAAGGAAACCACTGGCTCATGCAGGAAACGTCCACTTTTTCCGATTTTGGAGTGTGCCCATAGAAAATGGTGATGGGC
>DXXH01000128.1 GCA_019416395.1 Clostridiales bacterium | reverse complement strand
TCGAGAACATGAAATAGAGAGCGAAAGGCCGCTGCCAGGCAAAACCCGGCAGCGGTTTTTTTGCGCCCCGCAGCAGTCCAGACCGAGCCCCCCCGTTGGCCCCCGTGTGGCCCTGTGTGCGGGGTTTCTCCCCAAGGTGGGGAAAGTACCCGACCCAGCCCCAAAAAGGCCCGTGTGGGCCCCGTGTTGGGCCAGTAGAAAAAGGCCCGGATCAGGGCCGCAGAGAGGGTGTGAAAAACAAACAGGACAAAGGGACGGTGCCGTAAAACGGCCCCTTCCCAGTTCACAGCGCCCGGCAGAGCCGGTCGCTTCGGGCTTTTGAGGGATTTTCTCTCACGGAAAAGACGGTGCCGGTTTTGGGGCCTAGGTGCCTGGTTGCGGTGCTGGGTTTCCCCAACCACCTAGAAAACACCAGCTTTGGCACGGTGCTACTCTGCCTATCTCGTGGCACCGGGCCCCTGTCATGGTGACAGGGGAAGGGGAACTATACCAGGGTAACAATAGACAGAAAAGAAAAAATCATGGAGAGTTCCATAGAGATTACCGGTAAGCTAGAAATCAAGCTGGAAAAGAAAAGGTGACTTAGAGTTTTCCACAGGCTGGAAGATTCCCGCCGCCTTTTTCTTTTCTGCTTCCAGGATTGTTGAAAACCAGAAAGGAGCTGACGGATATGCAGCCAATTGCACAGTTGATCCTTGCGGGAGGTCTCATGTTCGGAACCCTGGCAGTGATTGCTGGATTGTCGGGAATGTACAACCTGAACATCAAGGCAAAGACCGTGGGACATGGCCAGCACGGCACTGCCCGGTGGGCCACCAAGAGAGAGATCTATCGGACGTATCTCCACATTCCCTTCGAGCCGGAGCTTTGGAGGAAAGGAGAACACCTGCCCAAAGAGCAAGGCATCGTGGTGGGATGTCAGACAGACCGCCACCTGCCCTACAACATCTTCCGGGTGGTGCGGAATCTGGTGGTGTGCCGGATACGCAAGCACCCCGGAAAGCCTCTCCCCAAGCCCAGCACTACCACTGCCCTGGTAGATACCGGGGATGTCCACGCCATCATGATCGGCGCGGCTGGCGTGGGCAAGACCGCCTACTGGCTGTATCCCTGTTTGGAGTACGCCATGGCCAGCGGGATGTCCTTCCTCTCCACGGACACAAAAGGTGACGTGGTGCGGAATTACGGGCGCATCGCTCAGGAATGCTACGGCTACCGGGTGGGGGTCATCGACTTGCGGAATCCAACTCGCAGTGATGGCTTTAACCTCCTGCACCTGGTGAGCAAGTACATGGACGCCTTCCAGGCCCACCCGGACATATTGCTCTACAAGGCCAAGGCGGAGCGCTACGCCAAGATCATCTCCAAGACCATCATCACCGCCGGGATGGACGGGCAGAACTTCGGGCAAAACCAGTTCTTCTACGACGCCGCCGAGGGCCTGCTCACCGCTACCATCCTGCTGGTGGCGGAGTTCTGTCCCCCGACCCAGCGGCACATCGTGTCCGTGTTCAAGATCATCCAGGAGCTGATGGCCCCCAGCCAGTCCAAAGGTCAAACCCAGTTCCAGGTGTTACTTTCCATGCTGCCGGACACCCACAAGGCCAAGTGGTTCGCCGGGGCGGCCACTTCCACAGCGGACCAGGCCATGGCATCGGTGATGTCCACCACCCTATGAGCCCGAACTGCCCGAAGAACTTCGCAAGTAACACTTCCTACAAAAAGGAAAAAGGCCTGCCTCCTGTCTGTGATTCTCAGATAGGGGGATAGGCCCTTTTCTTTTATAAGAATTTTCAACGGGAGTGGATTCTACCCCTGAAGCTGTTAATCACATCGCATTATACTGCCCTTTCGCCGTAGTCCAATGTTGGACTACGGCTATTTTTTTACCCTTTTTTCGGGTTCATCAAACCTTCATCTCCCGCTGCCGCTCACCTCCATCTGATTTCGGTCAATCACAAACCTGAAATCAGATTGGAGGAAAAGTCATGTACTACGATCCAATAGAGTGCGGCGCAAGAATTGCTCACTTGAGGACAGATTGTGGCCTCACCCAGATACAGGCCGCAGAGAAGCTAAACGTCAGCGTACAACACTATCGTGCTGTAGAAGCTGGCCGACGCAGCGCTTCTATAGAACTGCTGATAGAAATCGCCAATACTTTCCAAGCCTCACTGGATTACATAATCTTTGGGCAAAGCCTTGAACCACGTTTCCAAGATCTCAAATTGGAGCTTCAAAACGCGATTTCCACCCTTAAAGCAATTGAAAAAACGCTTTAACAGAACGAAGTGCGTCAAATAGGCATAGTAAGTGCGTCTACCTGGGACTCTTGCGACGGGCCAAAATGAGCTACAATAAAACCACAGTCATGAAAGACTGGCTGCGAACCTTGAAAACTGAACAAGTCAGTGTACGCATACGGCACCCTCTGACCAGGAGCCACCGGGGGACAACCCCGACAGACGGGCGGCACCCGCCTGGGCTGTGAGAGGCAGAGGGCATCGAGCACTTCCGTCCAGCCACAGAATCACGCAATGGGGGCGGCCCGGCGAGAACCGCGGGGGGTGAGAGTCCATGAGGGCAGGCAATCCGCTGTCCGTGTTGTACACTCCCGACCAGGGGAAGCGAGGCAAATACTGGCACAAAGATTCGAAATCAGATTCATGACAGAATATACGGGCACAGCTATGACTCCATAACTGTGCCCGTCCTTGTGTGATGAATTCAAAAAAGGAGGAAACCGCTATGTCACTGGAACGATCCATCAACTACTATTACGCTGTGTTGGCCCTGCGGCTCCTGTTGGAGCGGGGCCTCATCAGTGAGGAGGAATACGGCAAAATCTGTCGGTATAATGCCGAAATTTTCCGCCCGGAGCGGGAGTACATCTAGTCCCATTGGGTATGGACTTGAGCTCCGGATTCTGGTAATGTCCGTGGGTAGGAGGTGACAGAAATGGCCCAGGTGCAGATCATTCAACCCTATCAGCCTCAGTCGGAGGAACTGGAAAAGGTGGCGGCCTATTGCCGGGTGTCCACCGACTCCAAGGATCAGCTGAACTCCTACCGCACCCAGATCGGGTACTACACAAACTACATCGCCCAGCATCCCGGCTGGGAACTGGCGGACATCTACGCCGATGAGGGCATCACCGGAACGTCCCTGGAAAAACGGGACGAATTTAAGCGAATGCTTGCGGACTGCCGGGCCGGGATAATCCAGCGCATCTTGGTAAAGTCAGTTTCCCGGTTCGCCCGGAATACATTGGAACTAATTGAGACCACGCGGGAGCTGAAAAGCTTGGGCGTGGTCGTTGTTTTTGAGGAACAGGGCATTGACACTGCCCAGATGCTGGGTGAAATGCAGTTGACCCTGCTCGCTATGGCTGCCCAGGAAGAAAGCTCCTCTATCTCGAAAAATGTTAGATGGAGCTATCAAAAACGGATGGAGAGTGGGAGATTCCTTGGCTGTTCGGCTCCTTACGGATACAAGCTGGAGAAAGGGACCTTTGCAGTTGTCCCTGAAGAAGCCGTTATTGTACAACGCATCTTTCACTTGTTCCTTGAGGGAAACGGAATTCTCTCTATCGCCCGCATTCTCAACAAAGAAGGAGTAAAAACCCGACAAGGGGCTGCTTGGGCAACCTCAAGCATTGAATACCTGCTTTCCAATGAACGTTACGCAGGCGATTCCCGATTTCAAAAATACTATTCTGCCAATGCTTTCCCCACAAGACGAAAAATCAATCACGGGGAATGCACTCAATATTATATAGGCGACACTCATGAGGGAATCATCCCAAAAGAGACATTTGAAAAGGCTCAACAGATCCTTCAAAATCACGCACATTACTCGCCTCCTCTGCCTAAACCCTTCCAAAAAAAGATTGTATGCCCAGACTGTGGGAATTTTTTCCGGGAGACAACGATACGGGGAAAACACTATTGGATCTGCCGCAATCGTCGAAATAACCAGGCTTCTTGTACCCCTGTCCGCATCACCGAGCAAGAGATACAAGGCGCTTTTCTCAACTTGTTGGGCAAACTCTATACTCAAGGGAAATCAATTATCTCCCCTATCCTCTCTCTTCTGGAAGAAATTGCCGCCAGGCAGGCACAGGGCAGCACAAAACTGTTTGAAATCAACACTGCATTGGCAGAACTAAATGAAAAAACTCACACTCTCCAGCGTCTTCACAACAAGGGCTTTATCGAGGATGAGGACTTCCGGGAGCAAAACGACACTTTGGCAGCCCAGCGAAAAAAGCTGAGCAACCAACGTGCCAAAACCGTCCACGGCAGCAAAGCCCTAGAAACCCTAGACCGCCTGCGGGAACTTCAGGAACAACTGGGTGCTCTTCCGGAAATCCCCTGGAAGTTTGACATAGACCTGTTCGATCAGCTGATAGAAAAGATTGTTCCTATCTCTAACACGGAGCTTCTTTTCAAATTAAAATGTGGCCTTGAGCTCAAGGAGGTGTTGACGAAATGAAACTTCGAACGATCCCCTT
>DXXH01000127.1:682-4614 GCA_019416395.1 Clostridiales bacterium | reverse complement strand
AAGGAAAGCCGGACTGGCTGCCCGACTTTCCTGTCCAAATTTATTGTAATAGGAGCTCACATATGAACTACACAAAAAAGTCCCGGTATTTGCCGGGGTGTGACGGAACGAAGCTGGCGGTGGATCTGTATCTGCCGGAGACAAAGGAGAAAGTGCCGCTGTTGTTGAAAGCGGGGAATTCTTCCCGGCGCATGATGTTTGAAACGGAAAAAGATGCGGTTCTCCGTTTTTTGGAAGAGGGCTATGCGGTTGCCTTAGTGGAAGTGCGGGGCATAGGCGCTTCTTATGGTGTGTATGATGGATTTTTCGGCCCACGCGATGGCAAGGACATGGCGTGTGTGATCAACGCCTTGGCCAATGAGCCTTGGTGTACCGGGAAGGTAGGGACTTATGGCGGGTCTAACCATGGCATGATTCAGGAAATTACCTTGCTGGAGCAGCCGGAACATCTTTTTGCCTCAGCGCCCTGCGATTGCAGCATGGATTTTTACGATCAAGATTTCCCCAATGGGGTCAGCGCCTTACCCTTCCGTCCAGGCTCGGTAAACGCTCCCCCGGAAGATAGCCACAATCCTACCCAGGCCGGGGAATTGCCTCTGGCACCCCTGGGGGATCCGGTGGACGAAGATCCGGCTCCGGACTATCCCATGGCCCATGAGGCACAGCGATGCCATCAGCGTAACCTGCCGTTTTTGGGACAGCATATCCCCAATATGTACCGGGACGATGTGCACCCCTACCTGGGGTACCGGCCAAATTTGGATATTCCCGCCTGGGAGCGCATGGACGATGTGCGGTATGGGCGGATTCCGGTGTGGAGTATTGGGGCGTGGTTCGATCCGGGGTGCACCAATAAAATTCTAACCTGGAAGTATTGGGGTGGAAAACTTCTGCTGGGACCTTGGCCCCATTGTGGAATGTACTCAGGGACCTCTGATTTTCCCAATGCCGGGTACGATTGGGTCACCGGGCATTTGGATTTTTACGATGAGTTGCTGAAGGGAAAAGATTCCGGAAGTCTTTCCCAACCGCCTGTCTACTATTACACTATGGGAGACACGCCGGGAAAGGAATGGCACTATGCGGCGGATTTTCCCGTGGAAGGAACCACGTTCCCCAAGCTGTATCTAGACGCCCAAGGAGTGTTGGTAGAGACGATTCCAGAGAAAGGTAAATCACTTTACACGGTTCGGGAAGATTTACAAATTTACGACAAATTTGGCCGTATGAACCGCCATATCACGAGGGATATGACACCGGAAGATGAAAAGTCATTAACCTTTACATCTGAAATTCTGCCCAAAGACTTGGAGATCACCGGTGTGCCTGTGCTTGATCTTTGGGTGACGTCTAGCCATACCGACGGAAACTTTATTGCCTGCCTGGAATGGGTGAGCCCTGACGGTGCCAGCCACTTTCTCACGGAAGGTATGATCCGTGGATCTCACGCCAAAGTACACCCCAATGCCGTGTATGCTTCTTTGGGTTTGCCCTATCACCGGGGCTATCGGGAAGACCGGGTGGAGCTTTCCAACCAGACACCGATGAAGCTGTCTTTCCACTTGGAAGCTACTTCTTGGGTGATTCCGGCCGGGAGCAGACTCCGGCTCAGCATTTCCTGTGGCGGATCTGGATTCCAGCAGCCGGAAGGCTTCCCCAGCCAGATGCCCACCATCCAGGTGTATAGCGGAGGCGACTGCCAATCCGCTCTGACCTTGCCTGTGGTCAAGCCTACCGCCACTGTGTTCCAGGGAGAAAATACCCGACTCCACGTGTTCCGTGCAGGTGTTTATCTGGAAAAGGAAGGCCGGTTTACCCAGTATCCCTGTGTTCAGGCCTATCCTCTGGGGAAGGACGTGATGGTGTACGAAACGGATAGCTTTACTGTGACGGTACGCACCCAGGGTTTGGAAGCCCAGGCTGTGGCCCGGGGGGAAGATTTTGCCTTTGAGGGTACAGCCCAGCTGCCTGACCGCTATACTTTTGAGGACGTAAGCGGGGAAATCCCCCTGCCGTCCACACCATGGGGGTACTATCCAAAAACCGATGTGCGAAATTTGTACGTGGCCACGGTGCCGGTAGGAAAAGGCCATCGTGGAGAACCAAACGTTCAAATGCGCAATACCTTTGACTTGTATGTGGATTTGATCTATCCCCAGGGAGAGCGGAAAAATCTTCCTTGCATTGTAAATATCCACGGGTTCGGGGGAAATCACCATCAGTTTGAGACAAATACGGAACTGCTTCTGGAGCGTGGCTATGCGGTGGCGTCTATTGATTACCGCTTGTGCCCGCCTAACCGGTGGCCGTCTTCCGGGGACGATGCCCGGGCCTGTATCCGTTATCTGAAAGCCCATAGCGAGGAACTGGGGTTAGACCCGGAACGGTTTGGCTTGATTGGCGGTTCCATGGGCGGTCACCTGACCGCTATGCTGGCCGCTTGCAATGGGGATCCTGCCCAGGAAGGGAAAATTGGCGGCTGTTTGGAGCAGGACTGCTCCGTGAAAGCTGCCGCCGCATATTACGCATTTACCGATTTCTTCCATTTTGGGGAAGATTCTGCTCAGGTGTGGCCTGCCCAGCCCCACAAGGTGAATCAGTCTGACGGGCCTTTTGCGCCGTTGGCCAGCCTGCTGGGATATGTGGGAGAAGGCAAGGGTATGGCGGATATCAAAGCCCACCTGTACGATCAAGATCCCAAGTACCAGGATTTGATTCGTAAAGCTTGGGACGCCAGCCCTATCGCCCATGTGACGGAGAATAGCGCGCCCTTGTGCCTGGTTCACGGCATTTATGATTGCGGCATTCAGGTCCCCTTGGGGCAGAGTGTCCGTATGTTCCAGGCATACAGCCAGAAAGGGGTAAAAGCGCTGTTGCTGTGCAATAATAACGGTATCTTTGGCGAGGATCCGGAGGTCAAACAGGCGGTTGTGGAATTCCTTACCGCCCGGGTTTGATGAAAATCCCGAAAAACCTTTCAAAACTGGTTGCTGTTTTATTTTATAAAAGCGCGTCTCCAAACAAGAGATGCGCTTTTTGTGGTTTTATGGGAGAAAGTTTCTTCCTCTAGGGGTATAAATGTGCTATAATAAACCAATCGGAAAACTACAGGGATAAGGGGGACTGATGGTGCCGGTAGATATGAAAAGCGTAATTGCAGAAGCGTTCCTCAAGATGATTGAACGGGAAGGTTTGGATAAGATTACAGTGAAGGCATTGATCGACCAGTGCCATATATCCCGTCAGACGTTTTACTATCATTTTCAGGATATTATGGACGTTTTGGAATGGTCCATGGGAAAGGCAATTGACGACCTGGTGCAGCGGAGTATGGACGCGGAGAATTTGCGCAGCGCCATAAAGATTTTTATCTCTTTTTCCGTGGAAAACTTTCCCATGTTGCAGAAGTTGATGGATTCTCAAAAGCTGGGACAGATTGAACGGTTGATGATCCATGGAATGATGACCTATTTGGGGGAACTGGGGAAGAATATGCCCGGTGGTTTTCAAGTGAGCTATGTGGAACGGGAAGTGCTGCTCCGGTACAATGCCTGTGGCTTGGTGGGGGTCCTGCTAGCTTACGGGGGAAAAGCCAATCTGGATCAGGACCGTTTGGCGGTGCAGCTGGAACGGATTGTTTTTGGCCAGTTATCCCAGTGGTTGGGACAAAATGGGGAATTACACCAGTGAACTTAAGAATGGCGGGCCAAGTGCCCGTCATTTTTTGTTTGGTCTAAGTACCTTTTTTGTTTTTGGGAATCATAAGACAGCATTCTTTGACAGCTGGACAGGGGTGTCAGTTTTTGGAATCTGTCCTTACAAAAAGGGAAAAGTGTCAGTTTTTTTGATAGATTCCCCGATTTGTAAGGACAAAGTGGAAAGATTGAGAGTGGTACCACCGGAAAATTTATGCTATAAAGGAAGACAGAAAG
>DXXH01000127.1:0-672 GCA_019416395.1 Clostridiales bacterium | reverse complement strand
CCCCTGACGTTGAAAGGAGTGACTAACAGTGAAACTCAGCCAAGAAATTTTCGCCATTAAGCTGTACGAGCTGGAACAGCAATATGGAAAGCTGCAAAACCGAATCCGGGCCTGCGGGAGGGAAAACCGGGCAGAGCTGGAAGAAGAGTTGGAAAAGGCCGGTGAGGAATACCGGGGGAACATGGCGCTGTTGCAAAAAAGCGCAGAACAAAGCAGGTCCCCGGCGGTGGCGGCATTGGCCCAAGCCCAATGGGAATACAGCCGGAAAGTGGAAGAATTGCTGGAAGAGTCGGAAAAATATTTTCATTCCGAAACCGGGAATACTCAGGAGAATAGAGCGGAAGCAGCCACTTTGTATGCAGAGTACGCGATTGACTTTGCCACCCAGTCCATGAAGTACGCCGTGATGGCGGCATTATTGGCCATAGACCAGCAAATGAATTTGGAGGAGCAGAAGGGAGCGGATTGATATGGAAGAAGTGAAAAAACCAAAAAAGCCATTAATTTTCTATTATGCGATTGTGTTAGTAGTATTGCTGCTGATCAATTTTCTGACAGTGCCTTGGCTGATGCAGCGGCAGGGGCAGGAAGTGGACTACGGCACCTTCATTCAAAAGGCGGAAGACAAGGACTTGGGGTTGGTAGAGGGTCAGGAGACGGAAAACCAGATTG
>DXXH01000126.1 GCA_019416395.1 Clostridiales bacterium | reverse complement strand
TGCCACCGGTAAAACCCCCGCATGGGCGGGCAATCGTCATTGTGATAGTCATTGTGGGTGGTGGCGTCGTGGCGGGAATAGAAAGGATATCCCAAAAACGGTGTGCAATAGGTCTGCTCCACGGTCTTCCCTGCTTCCTGACGGGCAAAACTCCAGGCGCCCCCAAAATAATCCTCTGTGCCGGTACCGCAGATGGTGGGATACTCCTGATCCCCGTCAATGTAAAATTTCATTTCCCCTTCGCCCCACCAATACCGCTCCAGGGTGGTCAGCGCCAAATACGTCCCCATGTACTGGCCCCGTCCGTGAACATTGTCCAGCACCACGTAGTCTTTGCCTTTTTCCGTAATCCGCTGCCGCCGCCACTGTGCGTGGAAATACCCGGCGTTTTCCGGCAAAGGCTGCAAACAGTAATCGATCTGGAAGAAAAACGCCGGCACAGGATTTTTATGCTGGTTTTCCACGGTGATCTTGGCCCCTTTGCGGAAAGGCATGGGGAAATAGCAGTTGAATCCCCGGCTGGGATTCACCACAATGGGCAGGGAATTGACCAGGCACCCCTGTCCAAAACCACAGCAAAAGAAATCCCCCAGGGGGCATTCCACCGAAGGCCGCTCTTCCCCGTCCCAGTAAATGCGGAACACCAAATCCCGCAGCACAAAGCAATCGGCGTCGCTGGTTCTGTCCGTCACGGTAATCCAGATGTGCTGAATCACCCCAGGACCTTCGATCTCCCCCAAAATGGCAGTTTCTCCCGGCTCGATCTTTCCCAGGCAAGGGGATCCCTTCCTGGAAGGGCCCAGATTGCTGGCGGCCATACCGCCTTTTCCCTTTTCTCCCCGGGGGTTTTCCCCATTGATGGCCCGGCTTTGACCACCGGTTATCAAGGGCATGGAGCCCCATGAATTCCAAAACATAACCTTCCTCCTTTACGTCCAGGACATCTGGGACTATTGTAGCACGTTCCTCTTGGGGACGCCAGAGGCGCTCTTGACTTTTTCTTCGGGTATGCTATGCTAGAGGTACTTTTACCTCACTCAAATCACACAATAAAGGAGCCTTTTCATGAAGATCACAGTTTTAGGCAGCTGTTCCGGCACAGAGCCCATGCCCGGCCGCCATCAGACTTCCGTGGCCGTGGAAACCGGCGGCAAGCTCTATTTTATCGACGCTGGGGAAAACGCGGGTTACGCCTCTTATCTGGCCGGGATTGACCAGCAAAAAACCGCCGCTATTTTCATCACCCACACCCACATGGACCACACCGGGGGACTGCCCCACCTGCTGTGGAATTTTCGGAAGATCTGCACCCTGTCCCCGGAACATCAAGCCCGGGTGGAAGGAAATGTAATCCAAGTGCATATGCCGGACCTGTCCGTGTTTGACGGGGTGATGGCCATGCTCCGGGCCAGCGAAGGCAACTATGAGACGGTGTTCCACCTGGATCCCCACCTGCTCCGGGACGGAGTGGCTTATGACCAGGACGGTTTCCGCCTGACGGCTTACCACAACTATCACTTAGGACAACCCGCCCCTGGCCTGCCCTGGCTGAGTTACACCTTTGTGGTGGAAGCAGAAGGGAAAAAGGTGTTGTTCTCCGGGGATTTCCGTGACTTTTCCGAAATCGCTCCCCAGATGGCCGGTTGTGACATGGTTTTCCTGGAGACAGGCCACCACACTGCCGCGGGGCTCTGTCAGGAGCTGAAGGATTCCGGTATCCAGGTGGGCAAGGTGGTGTTCTACCATCACGGGTTGGAGATTCTCCACGACTTTGAGGGTGAATTGCAAGCGGCCAAAAAGGTACTGGGAGAACAGATGACCTTCTCCAACGACGGCTCCGTGTACCAGCTGTAAAAAAAGCCCGGCTGCCCTGTGGTGGGCAACCGGGTTTTCTTTTGCCTTTAGACTGCCTAACGTGTGGTCCGTTCCCTTGAAACGTCCTCTGAAGTTGGAAAAATCACACTTTCACTTTCCCTGACAGGATATTCTTATAATCTTCCAAATTCTGCTGGAGCAGGGTAGGGGTATCCAGACCATAAGGACATTTGCTCTTGCACTGGTTGCAATGGAGACAGTCCTCGATCTTCATCATCATAGCCTGGCTTTCGGGGGTCAGCCAACCGGCGGAAGGACTCCGGCGGATCAGCTGGGACATGCGGGCGCACTGGTTGATCACGATCCCCGCAGGGCAGGGCATGCAATACCCGCAGGCGCGGCAGAAATTGCCGATCAGCTCTTTCCGGTCCTTTTCAATCACCGCCTGGATCTCCGGATCGTCCATGGTGGGAGGATTTTCAATATAGCTGATAAACTCGTCCAGCTCTTCTTCCTTCTGCACGCCCCAGATAGGCAGAGCGTTGTCAAATTTGGCCTGCCAGGCATAGGCCGCCGCCGAATTGGTAATCAGTCCGCCGGAAAGGCCCTTCATGGAAACAAATCCCACGTTGTTCTCCTTGCACAGGTTCACCAAGGCGATATCCCGGTCCGTTGCCAAATAGCAGAAGGGGAATTGGAGCGTGTCATACAGACCGGAAGCCGCCGCTTCTTCCGCCACGTGAAGCCGGTGGTTGGTGATGCCGATAAACCGGATCTTCCCCTGCTTTTTCGCTTCTTCCATGGCCTCATACAGGCCGGTACCGTCCCCGGGCTTGGGACAGAATGCCGGGTTGTGGAACTGATACACGTCAATGTAATCGGTTTTCATCAGCCGCAGGCTGGTTTCCAGATCCTTCCAGAACCCTTCCACGGTGGTGGAAGGCGTCTTGGTGGCAAGAAACAGGTTCTGCCGTATGCCGCTCAGCGCCAGTCCGATTTTCTCCTCGCTGTCGCTGTAAGAGCGGGCAGTGTCAAAATAGGTGATCCCCGCGTCATACGCCTTGCGCAGCAGCATTCCCGCATATTCAGCGGAAACCCGCTGAATGGGCAGTGCGCCAAACCCGTTTTTGTTGACGGTGATACCCGTCCTGCCTAAAGTGACCGTTTGCATGGTGATCCGTCCTTTCTAAAACGTCAATACGTCCTGTAAGCGCCTTGGAAAACCCTTCCTTCACGCCGTTTTTTGTCATTATACCAGTTAAACCACCCTTTATGTCAAGCGGTCAACATGGAAAAAGCCGCCCATAAAGGACGGCCAAAACCAAAAGGTCACACAGGATCTTATACGCATTCTTGTTCCGCGCCCCGCAGCCGCTGCCGAAGCTCCTCAAAGGAAATGGGCCTGTACTCCGTACGCTCCACCGACACGCACACGCTGCGGGCGCTGGCGTCCCGATAAGCGGGATTCCCATGCACATGGCCAAACACATTGGCGTAGGGCATATTCCGGTTCACGTACAGAGGCTCGTGGGACAGCAGAAAAAAACCTTCCCACACCACCGGCCAGGGAACCGCTTCTTGGAATCCCAGGGCGCGCCACTCTTCCGGGGAATACTGCCGGTCGTGGTTTCCCATTACCAGCACTTTTTCTCCCCGCAGTTTTCCAAGGAGTTCCCCTGTTTGGTCTTTCCCCAGGGAGGAAACATCGCCCAGGTGGAAAACCATATCCCCGTCGCCCACGGTTTCATTCCATCTTTCCACCAGCTCCCGGTCCATCTCCTCCACCGAAGCAAAGGGCCGGTTCTCGTACCGGAGTATATTTCCGTCCCCGAAGTGAGTGTCCGCCACAAAAAAAGTCCTCACAGCTCTATGACCTCCGCCGCCTGCCGGATCTGCTCTGCCAGAGTTTCCCCGTCTTGGGACCGCCACTCGCTGTGATAGTTCAGACACCGGCAGCTCCAGTGGATCCCGTCCTTTTCCAAGGTCTTCCGGTAATGGACATGGCCGCACACAGCCACTTCCACCGGGTAACGCTTATAAAGCTCCCCCAATTTGCGAGACCCTAAAAAGGCGTTGAAATAGGACCAATTGGCCACTTCCGGGGGCACGGTAAATTCCTTGATGGGCAGCATATGGGTCACCATCACCAGACCCTTGCCGGAATAGGCGGCCATACGCGCTTCCAGCCGGGACAGCATCCACTGGTTCCGGCCCAGGTTGTCCCGGGTCCAGGCATTGCGCAGGGAATCCTGCCAGGTGCGGCCTGCCAGGGACATTTTTTCGAATTCCTCAAAGGTGTAGCGGCCGCTGCCAAAGGTGTAGTCGTACCAGCCGGCGTCTCCGATAATCACCTTGTCCCCCACCAGGTAATCCCTGCCGCAAAGGCAGTGTTCGTCCTGGCAATACCGGTCATAGATGGCGTCAATCTGGCTGGGGTCCCCTTCCGGCCCCCACAAATCGTGGTTTCCAGGCACAAACAGAACTTTCGCCCCGGAAAGCTGTTCAATCTGATTCAAAGTATCCAGGGTTTCCTGCTGGGTTTCACTTACGTCCCCGGCAATCACCACCAGGCGGGCGTCCTGCTCTTTCACATACCGGGCCATTTCTTCCGCCACAGGGTACTCCCGGTTGATATCCACATGGATATCGGAAAGGAACACTGTTTTCATTCCGTTTTTCCCCCCTCTAATTGTTTCGGCTCTTCTACAGGCTTCAGGCCCGTACGCTCTTCCACCAGATGGCAGGCGCAGAACCGGCCCCCTTCAAATTCCCGAAGCAGGGGCTTCTCTGTTTTGCACCGCTCTGTGCAGGCAAAGCACCGGGTATGGAAGGGACACCCCGCCGGCGGGTGGGCCGGGCTGGGAAGATCCCCGGAAAGGA
>DXXH01000125.1 GCA_019416395.1 Clostridiales bacterium | reverse complement strand
TCCCATTCCATACGGCATAATCTCTTTCCTGGGCACAGTTTGTCAACAGGGCGAATTTTTGAGGTGGATAAGTGCTTCTGAACGGGTAAGCAAAAGGCCGGGATTGCTCCCGGCTCTTGCATATAGCTTTCTCTTTTCTGGTCTGCCATTGGCTAATCAAAGAATGGCTATTCTCCTCGGCAGAATTTTTACAAAGTTGGGTACGATCAATCATCGTCATCCTCTAACGCTCTCAGGCTTTCCTCATACTCTCTGCGGTATTGGTCCTCTTTCTCATCCCGCAGGAACTTCCGCCGGGCATACTCCTGCTCCCCCAGGTTACCAGCCAGATAGTTCTCCTCATTTGTGTAAGTATTGTTGTCCAGAAACGCGTTGAGCGTGCGCTCACGGTCGTCCAAACTCTGCACGTTGGCCTCGTACTGGCGGCGGAGCTTGGCTTCCTTTTCGACTCGTTCCCGCTCTTGAATCTGACGCTTCGCCTCCTGGTACTCCGCCTCCAATCGCATCTCCTCCATGGCCTTTTCCGCCGCGGCCCGGCGAGCAGGAGCAGCTTCTACCCAGGCGTCATACTCCGCTTTTTCCTTCTGCCATAGCTTCTCGTACTTTGCTTCCACCGCAGGGTCTTTTTCACTGTCGGGAAGCCCCGCGTACACCAGCCGGTGAAGCTCCAGCGCCTGATACAACGTAGTCTTCCCATTATATCTCCAGTTCCGCTTCTTGGCGATCTCCATCAGCCGATCCGCATTCCGCTTGGCCCTGTCATACTGTTGGTGCTTCAACCAAAACAGAATCACTTTCAAATAGATCTCTTCAACCTTATGAATCCACAGAGCCTGGGGATTTGCAGAATATTTTTCCTTCTCCTGTTCTGACGGATGGTGTATATTCCATTGATCGGCTTTAAAATCCTCGTACATCAGATCGCCCACCCGCTCTTGCACAAGCCGAAGCGGGATACTGTTATCCTCTTCCGCATTATCCAAGATCCCGAAAGCTGTGTCTAAATCCAGGGGTACCCGGTACTTTTGGCCGTCAGGCCCAACTGCCAAGAGCGCTTGTTTGATTTGATACCTGCGATCCTTGTAGCCCTTGGCAATCGCCCGCAGAACCTTCAGAAAACAGATTGCAAAGATCAGAGCCGCTCCCACAAAGATGATCGCCTCAAGTGGGCTGCGCGCCCAAAGCAATCCCAGAGGGATAAACGCGTCGATGGCTTCTTCCCCAAAGTCATAGTGGCTCCGGTTGTACAGTGCGGTATAGGCCAAGTTATAGCCAAACCCAAGGGTGTAGCCTGCCAGTCCCAGCAAGGTGGAAAGCCATTTGAGGACTCGTTCTTTCCTTGTATCCAACAGAAGGTACCACTCGTCCTCCGCACTGACCGCTGTAAAAGCAATCGCAACCCATGATAAAAGACACCCAAAAAAATGCCACCACCGAGCGCCCTGACCACCGTTTCCCAGCCAGGTCAACACCCCGATCGCCGCCAAAGCAGCCAACGTCATGCCACAGCGGGAAGCATCAAATTTTTCGCTGTTCTTTTTGGCTAAATCGAATACCCTACCCATCTTCTACATCCTCCTCGGGCTTCGTCCCTCTAAAGATCCGCACCGGAACGCAAGCCCAGTTTTACAAGAATTATAGCATAGAATACCTGGTTTGAAAACCGGAGATAGATAGTATTTCTTCATATTGCTTTTTGAAATTTTCTATATTGGAAGAATAACATACAGAAGAGAAACCTGTGCTTTTCCTATTTTCCCTAATTCAGGAAGATGGTATGTACCACAACTCCAAATACACCCGTAGGCAACACCAAAGCAATGGCCAAGCGGTAGGTCACCATTCCCCATTGAATAATAAAAAGGGCCCCAGCCTGTCGTTGACAAGGCGAACGCTCTTGGGTATAATAAAGACGGAAAGGGCGCTGTTGCAGCTTGTGACGGTTAGCCCAGGTTAGACAAGCATAGGTACTATGCTAGCCGCTGGTTGCCGCCAGCGGCTAGCAGGCTTTTGGGGCAAGCGCGACCGCGATCAAAAAGATCACGACCACGCAAAGTGCGAAGCGTAGGGCGTGAACCCTGCCTTTGTGTCCCATCCGCATCACCCCCTTTCTCAAGGGAGTGGCCAACCGCCTGTCCGCAACAGACGCCCTGCCGGGAGTAATCCCGGCACTTTTTATTATTCGGTCTGTGTCGGCTTTCGTCAATATATTTCATGCTTTTCCGGGGATTTTCCGCCTATCCGGGGCTGTTTTACCCCAGATATTTTTCTCGCAGCACCAAACCAGCACCGCCCTCTCTGGGACTTGCGGCGGAAACCGGCCAACACCGTCTCTCCCCCGCTCTCTGCTGTGTTCTCCCACATCCACTCCAAAACCGCGTGCCGAGGGGCGAGCGAGCGCCAGTGGCGCTCTGCCGCGAGCTGACCGAGCCGGCAGGCGAGACAAGTCCGTCCCTCCATTTCCACCATGTTATGGAGGAGTTGCTCCCCCTTTTTCAAGTCCACCTTGGTTTTCTCACCCGGCTTCATCCGTCTCCAACCGCTGCTACCCTCTCCAGCACCCAGAACGCACCCGGTTTCGCCTTTTTCGGGCTGAATCGGGTGCGTTTCTTTGTTTTTTCCCTCTTTTGACCTGCAAAATTTGCGGGCCGGTTTTTGTGCATTTTGTCGCATAGTGGTTACAAGTTGAAGCCATCGGTGATACCATGTAGACGAGAGGTGTCCTTTTTGACGTAGTACAACTCAGTAATTTGTGAAGTGCTGTGGCCTAGCAAGTCCGCTACCTGGCGAGGCGTGAGAGACTTTATGGAGCCGTCCGCCTGCTTTATCCCATTCACCAAGCTGGATGCGAACGTATGACGGAGTGAGTGCAGGCCCTTTTTCTCAATTCCTGCTGCCGCCAGGATACGGTAATAACGCTTTCGGAAATTCACCGGGCGGGTGTAGTTGCCATGCTCATCCGGCACCAGGGGTGTGTTCTCTCCGAAGTAGGCTTCCTGCCGCAAGTCCTGGATCATGACGATGGCCGTGTCGTTCAAGGGCACCGAGCGTTTGCTGGTTGCTGATTTCAACTTTCCAACTTTCACGTCCCGGCCTGGTTCGGCTTGAAAGCCATCCCGCCGCCAAACTTCTTTTACCCCTCTTTCGAGATGCAAAACCCGCCGTTCTAAGTCGATGTCGCTGTTGAGGAGGCCCAGCAATTCACCCGTGCGAAGCCCTGTGTTCAGCATGAGAATGTAGGCTGCCGCCTGTTGGTATTTGCGCTTGCCGTTGGCGTAGGTAGAGAAAGCCTCTCGCTTGAATTTGGCAATCTCCACGGGTGTAAACACCGTGACAGCCTCCTGCTCCGGCACACACTCTTTGTCCTGAGCGGCAAGAAAATTCGCTTTCTTCATCATGGGAACACTCTGCATGGGGCTCTTCTGAATGAAATTCTCTTCCGTTAGGTAGCGGAAATACTCGTTCAACAGGATGTGTACCTTCTTCACTGTGGTGTAAGCGTACCCTTGCTCCATCCAATGATTCAGCACGGACTTCAGGTCTGCGGCGGTGATGTCTCCCACAATTTTGTCCCCAATGAGCGGGAACACTTGGTGCTGGGCTGTGCATTCCAGGCGGTCGTAGGTGGTGCGCTCCACCGAGGGAAATTTGAAAACCTGGAGCCAGCGGGTCAAACTTTCTTTAATGGTCTTTTGGCTTTCATCCGAGCTGCGGACTTCCTCGTTGAACTGGGCGATATAGGTAGTGATTTTCTGCTGGGCTTCCGTTTTCGTCTTGCTGGAGAACACCTTGCGCCGTTTCACTCCTTGCTCATCGAAGTACCAGATGACGCTTTGCCAGCGGCCATCGGTGCGGCGGAATACATTGCCGTTGGTGGTGAGTCGTTTTTGTGGCATGGTGCCACCCCCTTTCTTAACCACCAACAGTACTCTAGCGGGGGTGGCAATGTCCAGACCAATGTTGTGAACGGGGCGGAGAAAAATCTCCCCACCTTTTGGTGGATTTACACCTGCCTGGGGCGGGGAAATTTCTTCAGGCCTATTCTTTGTTTAGCAACGCAGTTTTTGAGGTGGCCTTGGCTGAGTAGGGGCGGAGAAAAAAGAGGGGGGACCGGGGGGGCTCTCCCCCGCACAAAGTGCACGGCGGACAGCCGGGCGCTCTGCTTGCCCTGCCTAAAGGCAGGTATTTTCTGCTTTTACACTACCGCTGCTGGCCCCTATATGTCCAGCTTTTTATTTTTAACTTTTTGTGTATATGTCTTTTGCTGTTTGGGACTTCATTTTACAGCTGTCCCGGTTTCATATCCGTTCTTCCGGTGGCTTTGTACCGGTCCGGCACAAACCTCCACAGGGGCCTCACGCCGGGCCAACAGGGCTGGTCTGCAGCTTCGGTGGTGTCGTTCCCCTACCCGGCCTCCAAAACTGCACAAAGGGCCACACAGGGGCGAGTTTGGCTCTCACTTTCTTTTCCTGGTGCGCTTCTTTTGCGGTAGTCCCTCTAACTGGCGCTCCAGGTGGTAATTCACCGCCTCTTGGATAGGCCGGATGGTAAATTGCAGGGTGCCATTTCGTACCTCACCGGATTTTGTACGCACCTTGGTTGGTTCCACGTTGATAAGCTGCTTCTCTTCCAACTGGCGAATGTACTTGGCTATGGTGTTAGCACTCATCCCGGTGTGCTGACTAACGCGTCCGATGCTGGGCCAGCATTGATGTGTTTGCCTGTCCTCACAGTAAATCAGGTAGGCGTAGACGGACAACTCACCGGGGGAAAGTCCCAGAGTGAAAATCTCATTGGGCAGAAGAAAATAATGGCCCAATGGGCTGCGCTTAGTGTAAGTGTTCTCGAATTCCGTGGCGTTACCTCCCTGATGATTTTTCAAGATTCTACACCTATGTCCCTGCCCATGTCCATAGAGAAAACAAAGTTTACACTCCGTTCACAGGTATATTCTTGCATGCCCTTTTCAAAACCGCTTTTGCGAAGCCCTTTTCTTTGTTTACTCCACCACAAATTCTCGCCCTGTTGACAAACTGCTGACATGGAGAAAAAGTGGTATAATAGAGGGGGGT
>DXXH01000124.1 GCA_019416395.1 Clostridiales bacterium | reverse complement strand
GTATATGATTATAACCGAAATAGCATTTCAAAATAAAAAGAAAATAAACGAAAAATAAAATTTCTATTTTGGAAAGGTTTGGTGATTCCAGTTTATGAAAACGAAAATCTTGGCTCTCCGCCTGGTGGAGTTCAACGACCGGGAGAGGAATGAGTATGAGCTTCAAATGGAACAGCTGCAAAAGCATTATGGCGATGTGGCAGAGTTCCTTCCCACCCGCGATCTGGGAGAGGAGATCCCGGAAGAGGCGGACGCTGTGCTGTTCCCCAAGTTTATTGGGAGTATCTTTGAGCATAAAAAGGAACTGGAGCCTATTGAAAAGCCCATTTTGGCCCTGACTTCCGAATTCGGCACAGTGGAAATGTGGGACTGGGAAGTGGTCACTTGGCTGCGGGAAAACGTGGGGCTGAATGTGTTCACCCCGTACACTGTGGAGTTGGGAAAGGTGATCCTGCGGGCCATCGCTGCCAAAGCCCAGATGAAAAATGGCATGAAGTTCCTCATGTTCCAGGACGACCCGGGAGAAGGCATGCAGGCTTACATCTTCAAGCGCTTTTACTGGTGGAGCCAGGAGAGCACAGAGCAGATTGAAAAAGCCTTTGGCATCAAAATGGTGTACCGCAGCTGGAAAGAAGTCAATCAAATGGCCCAGCTGATCCCAGATGAGGAAGCATTGGCACTGTGGGAAGAGCGGAAAGGCGCTACCCCCACCGAAGGAGTTTCTCTGCCCAACATTTTGAAGGCAGTAAAGATCTACATTGCCGTGAAGCACGTGATTGAGGAAGAGGGCAATGTGGGAGGCGTAGGCGCCAACTGTCTGAATGAATCCTTCCATTCTGCCACTACACCCTGCCTGGCATGGAACTGGCTGTTCGAGTATGACGGGATTATCTGGGCGTGCGAGGGGGATACCATTACACTGCTCAGTGTGTACATTGCCTATTCCGCTTTGCATCTTCCCATTATGATGACCAATATTTACCCGTTCCTGGTGGGCATGGCGGCTTTGAAGCACGAGCGGATTCAGGAATTCCCCAACATTGCCGATCCGGACAATCACGCACTGGGAGTTCACTGTGGGTATTTTGGCTTTGCTCCCAAGAGTTTTTGCACCCAGTGGACCATGCGTCCCAAGGTGTTGGAAATTGTAAATGACGACGCCATTGTGATCGATTGCCGCATGGCCACAGGTCCGGTGGTGATGGCCAAACTCCACGCGGATATGCATAAGCTGACCATCATCGAAGCGGAGATCGAGGATTATGCTCAGTATCCTGGATCTGACTGCCGCAACGGCGCTTTGATCCGTTACCGCAACAACAGCGGTCACAAGGTGATGGAAGCCCTTTCTTCCCACCACGCCATTCTCATTCAGGGAGATGTAACCTATATGCTGCAGCAGCTGGCTAAGGTGTATGGGTTCGAGGTGGAAGTGATCTAACGTTTTACACTGATTTCGCCGAAAAAAGATAAAATAAATGGAGCGCCCTGTTTCAGATCTTTGGAAACGGGGCGCTCCATTTTGTTTGTTTGTGTTAGGTTACCAGGGGAGAAGGTTCCGCTGGTAATCCATAAATAGCCAGCTGGGGGGAATGGTGTCGATGTGGTCGGTAACCGACATAATTCCTGCGGCGCTTTCTGAAGGATCGATGGAGTTGGGAGAAGCGTAGGCGTTAGCACCGCCAATTTGTGTACGGAGCCAGCCAGGGTGGAAACAGATCACTCTGGCGCCTTTGGGGTATAGCTCATTGGAGAGCAGCTTGGACGCCATATTGGCGGCGGCTTTGGAAATGCAGTACATGTATTCCCCGTCACGGTAACAGTTGGTAATGCTTCCCGCTTCCGAGGTGATGTTTGCCACCAAAGAGCCTTCTCCTAGCAGAGGAAACAGCGCTTTGCACACCCGCAGCAGTCCCACACCGTTGATGTCGTACATGGGAAGCCCTTCGTCCAGGTCTGTTTCCATCAGGCCATGGCGGGCGTTTTGCAAATAGATGCCAGCCACGTTGTAGAGGATACCAATGGTTTCCCCTTGGGCCAGAATGGGAGCACAGGCCTGATTCACCGATTCCGTAGAAGAAATATCACAGGAAGCCCATTTCAGCGCTTCGGGATAGCTTTTTTCCAGGGCGGTGAGCTCCTCTGTGGGCTTCCATTCCAGGGCCCACACCCGGTCCCCTTGGGCCAGGTGGCGCTGAGCCAGGGACAGCCCCAGCCCGCGGCCTGCGCCGGTAATTACAATCAATCGGCTCATAGTGTTGTTCCTTTCTTTACAGAGTTTCACCGTTGGAAGCGATCACGTCCTTGTACCACAAGGCGGAATCCTTCAAAATGCGCTGCTGGGTTTCGAAATCGCAGTAGATCATGCCGAAGCGCTCGGTGAAACCTTTGGCCCATTCAAAGTTATCCGTGACACACCAGTGGAAATAGCCCCGAATATCGATTCCGTCGTCGGCAGCCCGCTTCAGTTCCCGGGGATAGCGCTGGGTGAAGTCGATGCGGGCAGGGTCGTGTACTTTCCCATCCAGGGAGACAACGTCCGGGCAGGAAATGCCGTTTTCGGTCAGGTAAATGGGCTTTTGATAACGCTCCGCCAGGAAGCGGGGTCCCCAATACAGGGACTTAGGCGTCACGGGCCAACCTGCACCAGTGTAAGCGTAGCCAGGCTTGCGGCGGATAAACCGGTAACCACCATGGCCGTCATCTTCCACACCCATACCGTTATAGATGTTCTGGCCCAGGAAATCCAAAGGTTCTGTAATAATGCGGCGGTCTTCCTCGGTCATTTTGGGTACATAATCCCCGTATTTTTCCCGGAGCTTGGCGGGATAGTCGCCCAGGAATACCGGATCGCTCCAGGTGGACGCTGCCCAGAAGGGACGGTCCAGATCGATGTCAAAGAACGCTTTCCGGGCTGCTTCAATGTTCTCGGGAGTTTCCACTTCCGGATAATGAGCGCTGCAAGTGGGGGCCCAACCGACTTGTGCTCCGCTCACGTTTGCCCGCAGAGTTTGCACCGCAAGACCGTGGGCCAGCAAAACGTGATGGGCCATGAGCAGGGTGTCCCAAATGGGGAAGGGGATCCCAGGAGCATGCTCGGTGGTGTGCATGCTGATCCCGATAAAGCACTGGGGTTCGTTGAAGGTCATAAAGTGCTTTACACGGTCACCCAGACGTTTCGCCACTGCCTCGGCGTACCGTGCGAACCACTTGGAAGAATCCCCGTTCATCCAGCCGCCCCGGCGGAACATTTCATAAGGCATGTCCCAGTGGTACAGGGTGGCATAGGGGGTGATGCCTGCTTCCAACAGGCTATCGGTCAGCCGGTCATAAAAATCCAGCCCCTTTTCATTGATGGGGCCCATGCCGCCATCGGGAACGATCCTAGGCCAGGAGATGGAGAACCGGTATCCCTTAAAGCCCAGCTGCTTCATCAGGTCTACGTCTTCCTGGTAGCGGTGGTAATGGTCGCAGGCCACATCGCCGTTGCGGCCGTCGGCTACCCGGCCCGGTTCTTTGCAGAACATATCCCAGACAGAAAGCCCTTTTCCGTCTTCGTAGGCTCCACCTTCAATCTGATAAGAGGCAGTGGCGCCGCCCCATACAAAGTCTTTCCGAAATCCCATAAAACTACCTCCCTAAAAGGTCAGCATGGCATTGGCTCACCCTTGTAGTCAATGTACCATTCCTGCCTGGAAACCGGCGTAACGCCGGTCATCAGTTTGTAAATGCCTTCTGCGGATTCTTCCGGCTCGATTTGGGCAGTGGTCCGGCCCATTTCCGTATTCATGCGGCCGGGGTGGACGGAATAGAAATCCACATCTTCCACCGAGGCGTTGAAAATCCCCGCCACTTTTGTGGCTGCCAGTTTGGAAAGGGCGTAGCAGGGTACCCAGGTACCGCAGCTCTTCACGTTGACCCCTTCCGAAGTGATGGTAAACAGGCTGCCGCCTTTCTTCATCACGGGATAAAAATATTTTCCCACAATGACCGGGCCCATAGCGTTGACTGCCATGGTTTTACGCAGTTCGGCCACATCGCACTTTTCAATAGTATTTACCCGGTCGCCAGGGAGCAAAACACCTGCCACGTTGCACAGGGAATCCACTTCCCCCAGAAACTCCCCGCAAGCCTGGGCGCCTTTCTGGATTTCTTCTTCGTTGGTAACGTCTGCCTGAAAGACCAGGAGTTTATCTCCATAGGTTTCCGCCAGAGGCTTTAAAGACATGGGGACCTCTCGGTCCACCACGCCAGCAGCCACCTTGTGACCGCTTTCCAAAAAGCGTTTTACCAGGCACAGCCCTAAGCCCTGGGTGGCGCCGATAATCACAACATTCATACAACTCTACTCCTTTTTATGCTGGGGTGTGGGAGAGCTCAATAGCTTTCCAGTAATTCAATGAGGCATTTCAAATCGCCGTGAGCGTCCATGTAAGCGTATTCCCCGTTGCCGCCGCCGTATTTACCCCGCTGTACGCACTTCATGCCAAAGTTCTCGCAGCTGGCAATTTTTTCGTCCATACCCTTTACGTTAAAAGCAATGTGGTGGATTCCTTCACCATGCTGGTCCAGGAAATCCTGCCAAGTGCTCTTCACGCCGTTGGGCTGAATCAGCTCAATTTGAATGCCGGGGCCCACATCGAAAAAGGCCATCCAGCAGTTGGCGTCGGGGGCGGGTTGGCCTTCCACGGTGGTGCCAGTGACCTCGTATTTTCCGCCGTCAAAGTGAGGGGGAACCTCTACGCCAAAGAACTCGGCAAACTTTTTCTTGGTGGTTTCGATGTCTTTCACAATGAATCCGACTTGGGCGATAAGATTCGTACCGATTACTCCACTCATGTACAAAACTCCCTTTCTATAAAAAACTGATAAGATGTCCCAGCGCTGCCAGGAGCGTTGGGGTACTTTCGCTACAAATAATTTTGAACAAAAACGAAACTATTCGAAAAGTAGCAAAAGCAATTTTCGAAATCATCTTAGCACACTCTTTTTTCAATGTCAATAAGTGTTGAACAGATGAGAAAAAAATTAGGCATTTTTTGAAAATACACGGCTTATCCCCATTCCATATAGAAAAATGAATTTAAGGAAAGATTCAAGGCTTAGATCAAAAGGAAAAAAAGCTGTAATTCGGTTAGAAATCCTCTCTCTCAAAAAACGTATTTTTCATTTTTTTTTTTTTGAAAACAGGGGAGGCTCCATGGGGTTGTCCAATTTGCTTTTGTCATAAATATAGTTTGAAAT
>DXXH01000123.1 GCA_019416395.1 Clostridiales bacterium | reverse complement strand
TCGACACTTCGGGTATGAACCGAATGCTCTAGCCAACTGAGCTATGCCGCCATATCTGCGCTCCACTCTTTTACGAACGGAGCGCTACTAATTATAATCGATAACCTTCTGTTTGTCAAGGGCTTTTTCACGGTTTTTTTCGGTAAACCTGAAAAATTTTCCCTTTTTACCCTGCTTTTAAGAGTGGAAGGAATAGTTGGGAGCTTCTTTGGTGATCTGGATATCGTGGGGGTGGCTCTCCTTCAGGCCAGCGCCGGTGATCCGCACAAACTGGGCCTTGTCGTGGAGCTCCTGGATATTGGCGCATCCGGTATAGCCCATGCCTGCCCGCAGGCCGCCCACCATCTGGAACACGGTGTCCGCCAGGGGTCCCTTGTAAGGCACCCGGCCTTCTACGCCTTCCGGCACGAACTTCTTCTGCTCGCCCTGGAAATACCGGTCGCTGCTGCCCTTGCCCATGGCGCCCAAGCTGCCCATACCACGGTACACCTTGAACTGGCGGCCCTGGTACAGCTCGTACTCGCCGGGAGCCTCTTTACAGCCTGCCACCATGCTGCCCAGCATGACCACGTCGGCGCCAGCGGCCAAAGCCTTTACAATGTCGCCGCTATACTTGATGCCGCCGTCCGCGATAATGGGAATACCGTGCTTCATGGCTTCCTGAGCGGCGTCGAACACGGCGGTGATCTGCGGCACGCCAATGCCTGCCACCACACGGGTGGTGCAGATGGAACCGGGGCCAATGCCCACTTTCACGCAGTCCGCGCCAGCGTCGATCAAGGCCTTGGTGCCTTCGGCGGTGGCCACGTTGCCCGCGATCAGCTGCAGGTCGGGGTAGTGCTTCTTCACCAGCCGCACAGCGTCCAGAATGCCGCTGTTGTGGCCGTGGGCGGAATCCAGGGTCACCACGTCCACCTGGGCTTCCACCAGCGCCGCTACACGGTCCAGCACGTCTTTGGTGGCGCCAATGGCTGCGCCACACAGCAGCCGGCCGCCGGCGTCACGGGCGGAATTGGGATACCGCACCGCTTTCTCAATATCTTTAATGGTGATCAGGCCCTTCAGGCGCATTTGGTCGTCCACGATGGGGAGCTTTTCGATGCGGTGACGCCGGAGAATTTCCTGAGCGTCCTTGAGTGTGGTGCCTACCGGAGCGGTGACCAGGTTGTCCTTGGTCATCACGTTGCGGATAGGCTGGTCGAAATCGCTGCCTTCCATAAAACGCATGTCCCGGTTGGTGATGATGCCCACCAGCACCCCATCCTCACAGATGGGCACGCCGGAGATCTTGAACCGGCCCATGATCTCTTCCGCTTCCTTCACCAGGTTGTCCGGCCCCAGGAAGAAGGGATTTACAATGACACCGTTTTCCGAACGCTTTACCCGGTCCACCTGATCGGCCTGGCGTTCGATGCTCATGTTCTTGTGGATAATGCCGATGCCGCCTTCCCGGGCGATGGCGATGGCCATATCCGATTCCGTCACCGTATCCATGGCGGCGGTCATAATGGGGGTCTTCAACCGAATGGTCTTCGTAAGGTTGGTGGAGAAATCCACCTCATTGGGCAACACATTGGATTCCGCAGGAATTAGCAGAACGTCATCATAGGTGAGGCCTTCCTTCAAAAACTTCTCTCGGTACTCCATAAAACCACACTCTCTTTCTCCGCAAGTATTTTCCACATCTATTAAGTGATTATTATACCATCGGTATGCCTTTTTTGCAAGGAATTTTCCCCATTCTCCCCCGCCTTTATTTTTGCCAAACCCATTGACAACCGGACGATTTTCCTCTATGTTTAACTATTGGAATCTAACTATTTCCACCACTTGAAGCGAGGTGCCTTTCGTGACGCGTTTTTCCCGTCTTTCCGATTCCGGTAAGCAGGCTTTGATCCTTACCGGGGTCAACAGTATCTTCTGGTTTGCCTGGGCCTTTGGCTATTACCAAACGGTCTATTTGCAGCAGATCGGCTTTTCCGCTTCCCAGCTTGGACTGCTCAATGCTCTGACCTCTGGCGTATCCATTCTGTCCCTGGCGTTTTGGGGCATGGTCAGCGACCGGATCGGCTCTCTGCGGAAAGTGCTCATCACCGTACTCATCGGGGGCTGCGCCCTGTTTGCCCTGATCCCTCTGATCCCCACAGGGCTGCCCATCTCTCCCGTTCTCCTTTTGACCCTGATCCCCATTGTGTATTTCTTCCGGGGTTCCATGTCCACCTACGCGGAAAATATCCTGGTCCGCAACTCCAATGAGCTGGGCCTGAACTATGGCCTGCTCCGCAGTGTGGGATCCTTCCTGTTTACCATCGGCGGGCTGATCATCACCGTTCTTCTGCCCTTTGTGGGAGTTCCTTCCACCTTCTGGCTTACGGGCCTGCTGACCATTCCCGTGGTGATCCTCACTTTGCTGGCCCGGGAGCCCAATGCCCGGCCCAAGTCCAAGGACAAAAAAGAGAAGCTGGATCTTTCCGGGCTGTTCCAGAACAAGGCCTATGTGAGCCTGTTGTTCTTTGGCTTCCTGTTTTATATTGCTGTCAACTGTGAAAACTCTTTTCTGCCCTATTTCATGTCCAGCGTGGAGGTTTCCAGTGACCAATACGTGTTGGTGCTCTCCTACCGGGCTTTGCTGGAAATCCCCTTCCTGCTCCTCATGGGCAAGCTGCGCCGCCGGTTCCCTCTGGGATTGCTGGTGATGATTTCCGCTGTGCTCATGGCGCTGGAATGTCTGTTGTTTGGCTTTTTCGCCAATTCCCTGCTCACCCTGCTGATTTCCTCTACCTTCTTCGGGCTGGGCAACGGCATGTATATCGGCTCCTCACTGAACTACGTGTACGAACTGGCTCCCGCTCATCTGAAAGCCAGCGCCCAGGCCTTTTTCTCCGCCGTGTCCTCGGTGGCCGGGATCCTGGGGAACCTGGGGGGCGGCCTGGTGTTCGACGCCATTGGGGCCAAACCTTTTTACCTGCTGGTGGCGGTGATCTTCTTGCTCAGCGTGGCATTGTTCCTGTTCACCCAGCGGAAATCCCTGTTGGCAAAACAGCATATTTAAGCGTTCTTGGGAATGCCCCAGGGCTTGCAAGGAGTGGGAGTGATCCCACTCCTTTTTATTTTGCAAAAGAGTTTTGGTTGGGTTTTCCATCCGGTGCTCTCCCAACCCACTGAACATCTCCCGGCCAGAAACAGGCAAAAAAGAAAGGCGTGTTTTCCACACGCCTTTCAAACTGTCTTGAAAACTTTTCACGTTCGGGATCGGAATACTCCCTGGGATTCCTTACCGGATCACGTCTTTGCCGCCCATGTACATACGCAGAGGCTCGGGGATCTTCACGCTGCCGTCGGCCTGCAGGTTGTTCTCCAGGAATGCGATGAGCATACGAGGGGGAGCTACCACTGTATTGTTCAGGGTGTGGGCGAAATAGTTGCCGTCCTTGCCCTTGATCCGGATCCCCAGCCGCCGTGCCTGGGCGTCGCCCATATTGGAGCAGGAGCACACCTCGAAGTATTTCTGCTGCCGGGGAGACCAGGCCTCGATGTCGCAGGACTTGGTCTTCAGATCCGCCA
Organism: Clostridiales bacterium; assembly: GCA_019416395.1. Lineage (GTDB taxonomy): Bacteria > Bacillota > Clostridia > Oscillospirales > Acutalibacteraceae > Acutalibacter. The sequence goes on along the minus strand of DXXH01000123.1, from coordinate 1,702 downwards.
GGTCGCCGGAGCAGCATTCTAGCTGGCGCACAGGAATATTCATGCTGCGGAACAGCTCCACGGAATATCTCCACATCTTTTCATACCAGGCCTTGGAATCTTCGGGCTTGCAGACCACCACCATCTCCTGCTTCTCAAACTGATGGATCCGGTACACGCCCCGCTCCTCGATGCCGTGGGCGCCCTTCTCCTTCCGGAAACAGGGGGAATAGCTGGTCAGCGTTCGGGGCAGAGATTCCTCGGGCAGAATGGTGTCGATGAATTTGCCGATCATGGAGTGCTCGCTGGTGCCGATCAGGTACAGGTCTTCTCCCTCGATCTTATACATCATGGCGTCCATATCCGTCTGGGACATGACCCCTTCCACCACGTTGCTGTGGATCATAAAGGGGGGAATGCAATAGGTAAAGCCCTTGTCGATCATGAAATCCCGGGCGTAGGCCAGCACTGCCGACTGAAGCCGGGCAATATCCCCCATGAGGTAGTAGAACCCATTGCCGCTGGTTTTTCGGGCGCTGTCCAGGTCGATGCCGTTAAAGCGCTCCATGATCTCCGTGTGGTAAGGCACCTCAAAGTCCGGCACTACCGGCTCCCCGAACCGCTGCACTTCCACATTCTCGCTGTCGTCCTTGCCGATGGGCACGGAAGGGTCGATGATGTTGGGGATCACCATCATGCGCTTCCGGATCTCCTGGGTCATTTCGTCCTCTTTGTGCTCCATCTCTTCCAGTTCCCCGGCGATGGCGGCCACCCGTTTCTTGGTTTCTTCCGCTTCTTCTTTTTTGCCCTGGCTCATCAGCTTGCCGATCTCCTTGCTGATGGTGTTCCGCTGCTGCCGCAGCTCATCGCCCCGGGCCTTGGAAGCACGGAACTGAGCGTCCAATTCCAGAACTTCGTCCACCAAGGGAAGCTTCTCGTCCTGGAATTTCTTTTTGATGTTTTCCTTGACCAGTTCCGGATTGCTCCGGACAAGTTTGATATCCAGCATAGTAAAACCCTCCTAGTCCCAGTGGGACAATTAAGTTGTCAAAAGTATGGAACGCCGAAGGCGCGTAAAGTTTTAGCTCAAGCTTTTACAAAGGGTCGCTGCGTCCCAGTGGGACGCTGACCAGCGACCGACCGAACCGGCAGGTGAGACAGTAGAGCGCGAGACAAAGTCTCGCGGCCTTAAGCAAAGCGGAGCTTTGCTTCCACAAAAACCAGGGACATGGGCCGCACGGCGCCAAAGGCGCATAGGCCCTTGTCCCGGACGGTTTTAACTCAGCCAAAAACCTGTCCACAGTCCTTTCAGGCTTTGTGTGTCAGACCCCGGGGCTGGACTTTGTCCCTTGTGTTTCCCCCGGTGAAATCCGGCCGGAAACACGGCTACAGTCTCTTTGGGCCTGGTGCGCTGAATTCCGGGGCCGGTCTTGTCCCCTGGGGTTTTCCTCGGGGAAATCCGGCCGGAAATGCGGCTACAGTCCCTTCGGGCCTGGTGCGCCGGGTTTCGGGGCTAGGCTTTGTCCCCTGGGGTTTCCCTCGGTGGAGTCCGGCCGGAAACACGGCTACAGTCCCTTTGGGCCTGGTGCGCCGGGTTTCGGGGCTAGGCTTTGTCCCCTGGGGTTTTCCTCGGGGAAATCCGGCCGGAAACACGGCTACAGTCTCTTTGGGCCTGGTGCGCCGGGTTTCGGGGCTAGGCTTTGTCCCCTGGGGTTTCCCTCGG
>DXXH01000122.1 GCA_019416395.1 Clostridiales bacterium | reverse complement strand
GCGTAATAGGAGATATCATTCTCCGCTTTCTGCACACTTTGCACTTCCCCAATAATGATGTCCTCGGGATAAGTCCCCCCGGCGCCGGAAGTGGTGACGATATCCCCCGGCTCCACCTGGGTGTCGCTGGACAGATAGCTCATGCGCAGCAGCCCCGCACTGGCGGAAGTCACATCGCTGCTGATCACGCCGCTTTCCCCACGGGCCGGCACCACTGCCGAAACATTCACGTCCTCGGAAAGAATATTGGTCACCCGGCTGGTGGTGGCGTAGGCCTGGCTCACGATCCCCACCAGGCCCTGCTCCGTGATCACCGGGTCACCCACTTCCACCCCTGCCAAGGTCCCCTTGTCCAGGAAGAACCCGAAAAACACGTCGTTGGGGTCCCGGCCGATCACGGTGGCCGCCCGCAGGGTATTCTCCGGCTTTTCTTCCGTGATCTTCAGCTGGTTTTTCAGCTGCTCGTTCTCTTTCAGGGTATTCTCGTAATCCACCAGCTGCTCCCGCAGCTTGGCGTTTTCCTGGGATAAATTATCCAGCATCTCCTTCAGCTCGTCCCGGGAAAGGGCGTCCAAATCCACAAACTCGGTGACGGCTCCGGTGGCTGTGGTGCTCACGCTCTGCATGGGGGAAGTGACAAACCCCAGCACACTGGCCAGCAGCGAGCCCCCCGCCGTTGCGGTGTAGATAATCAGCCCCAACAGCACCACCACCACAATGGCCAGTACCTTAAAGGAGCTGGTTTTGAAAAAATCCTTCAAGACTAAGCTCTCCTTTTTTGGATTTCCCATCAAAAGCCAAATGCGGACTGCCCAGGTTCCCCTCGGCAGTCCTCATCTTTCCTTATCCTTCCTCTTTCCGGGACCCGCGCCCCGGCAAAGCCCCCGGCTCCTCACACCGGGCGCTTTCTGTTCCCCCGCCCCTTGGAAGCTCCCTCTTCCCAGGGGTGGGCGCGCTTACTTTCTTCTGCCCCGGTACCGGTTCTTGGGCAGATCTACTTCCAGGCTCTTGCCTGTGCCTTCCACCACGCAGTCCAGGGGCCGCTCCGCCACGTGGACGGGAATGCCCGTCTCCTGGCTTACCAGCTTGTCCAGCCCTCTCAGCAGAGCGCCGCCGCCGGTGAGCATAATGCCCCGGTCGATAATATCCGCCGCCAGCTCCGGCGGGGTCTTTTCCAGGGTGTCTTTGATGGCGTCCACCACGATCATCACGCTGTCCGCCAACGCTTCCCGGACTTCGTCCGCGTGAATGGTCACGTTCTTGGGCAGACCGTCCACCAGGTTCCGGCCCTTGATCTCCACAAAGGCGTTGATGGTTTCCTCTGTGGGGAATGCCGAGCCGATCTTGATTTTGATCTCCTCAGCGGTACGTTCACCGATGAGCAGGTTGTATTTCTTCTTCACGTAGGTGACAATGGCCTCGTCAAACTTATCCCCGGCCATGCGCACGGAAACAGAGGTGACAATATCCCCCAGGGAAATCACCGCCACTTCCGAGGTGCCGCCGCCGATGTCCACCACCATACAGCCCGTGGGCTCTCCCACAGGCAGTCCGGCGCCGATGGCTGCCGCCATAGGCTCCTCGATCAGGTCCACATTGTTGGAACCCGCCTGCCGGGCAGCGTCCTCTACGGCGCGGCGCTCCACTTCCGTCACACCGGAAGGAATGCACACCACGATCCGGGGACGGCTCAGGGTGCCGGATTTCAACGCTTTTTTGATGAAGTACTTCAACATGGCCGCGGTCACGTCAAAGTCGGCGATGACGCCGTCCTTCAAAGGACGCACCGCCACAATGGAGCCAGGGGTACGGCCCAGCATCTCTTTGGCCTGCTTGCCCACGGCCAGCACCTCGTCGGTACGCACATCCACAGCCACCACCGAGGGCTCCCGCATCACAATGCCCTTGCCCCGCATAAACACCAATGTATTGGCAGTTCCCAAGTCAATGCCGATATCCTTGGAAAACATCGTAAACATAGAAAAGAATCCAGAAAGCCCTACCATCACAAACTCTGCCTTTCCGGCCCCACAGGCCATTGATTTCTCAAACATCTCCAAATATCACAGAAAAAAAGCGTCCCGCTTTTATAGTTTCCAATTCAGCGGAAATCACACTCCGCTTTTGACGCCCGCTAAACCCTCTTTTTGCCAAATAACGGCCCGAACGTCATACAGCTATCATTATAGCCCATTTCCCAACATTTCTCAAGGTGAAAGTTTACATAAACCTATAAAAACCAAAATTCCCTTATATGTGCATCTTCGCAAAAAAGCTCCCACAAGATATGCGGTTTCCGTCCTTCCAAAAGCTTATTTCCCCGTACTTCCAAATCCCCCCGCGCCCCGCTGGGTCTGGGAAAGCTCTTCCACTTCCACCACCGGCAGCAGGCAGACTGGCATCAGAACCAGCTGGGCGACCCGCTCCCCGGGCTGAATGGTGTACGCCTCGTCCCCAAAATTTTTCAGCGGAACGATCAGCTCCCCACGGTAGTCGCTGTCGATGACCCCCACGCAGTTGGGCAGGCTCACCCCGTGTTTTACCCCCAGCCCGCTGCGGCAAAAGATCAGCCCCACCAATCCCTGGGGAATCTCCGCTGCAAAACCAGTGGGAAAAGAGAATCCCTCTCCCGGCTGCAGCGTTACGGCTTCTTCCAAGCAGGCGCACAGGTCATACCCTGCGCTGCCTTCCGTCTGCCGCTGGGGCAGCTGGGCCTGCTCACGCACCTTCTTCATACGCAAAATCATGGGGTTTTCCATACCAGTCTCCTTTTTCACAGTCTGAGTTTTCCACATTCACAGTTTTCCACAATTCCAAAATCCCAGGTTTTCCGGGCTTTCCAGGGGTATGCCCCCTGAATTTTAAACATTTTCCACCGAGTTTTCCACCGTCATTCCACGCCGCGGTGAAAAAGCCCCCGGGTATAGTCAAAATCAGGGGTCTCCCCACGAAAACAGGCGTCCAGCACCTTTCCGCATTCCACAGAGTTTTCCACCGTAAAACGAACCACTCCAAAATCCAACGGGGAAAGCTCTTTTTCCAAATCACACAGCCACAAGGGCACGGAATTCAGCACTTCAATATTTTTCCCGCCCCGGCACACCACCGGAAACTGTTTCCGCTTCCGGTCCGTCAGGCACCCAGGCTCTTTGCAGTGCAAACAGCCCTTTGGGGAATTGGCCAGGGGGCAGTTGCGCACCAGCATCAGCGCCTGCCGCCCGTAGACCATCAGGCCCCGGGACAGACTCCCCCCCATCCCCGCCAATTCCCTGGCAGTCAGCTCAAAGGACATCTCCACTGTGGAAAGTCCCAGCTCCTGGAAAAATTCTAAGGCCGCCGTATTGAATACATTCAGCGAGAAGCTTCCGTGAAGCTCTGCGCCCAATTTTTTGGCCAAAGCCACCGCTCCCAGATTCCCGCACACAAACTTGTCAAATCCGGCTGCCATGTGCTGTTCCATTTGCCGGACTGTCCGTTTTTCCTCTCCGAACATGGCCCGAGGCATGTCCAAGAAAATGGACGGATACCCTTCCTCTTGGAGCCCCTTCAAGGTTTCCACATCCGTCTCCAAAGGCAGCACGATTTCCCGGCAGGCTTTTGCCTGGGGACAAAGCTGCTCCACCTTCCGGAACTGCCCCCGCAGGGGAAGTTTTCCTTCCCGTTTCGGATGAACAGACACCGTCAACGGCATGTCCCGATAAGGGATAGGCTCCCGTTTTTCCCGCAGGCGCAGCAAGGCTTCCAACCCTTCCCGGCGCAGGGCGTTCAACGCCGATACCCCACAGGGAACCCCGTCCGCCGGCGCTTCTACCTGTTCCACCCGGAAGGGCGTTCCACCGGTTTTGCCCAGCTGCTGGATACACCGTTCCCTGGGCAAAGGAGAAAGCCCCTCGCCCGCCTGGGCGGAAACGGAAACTTTCCGGCCTTCCTGGTCTTTGACCGTCAAAGACAGAGCGCCCTCATGGCATTCCAACGCCATGGACACCCCTACCCGGCCAGCTTCTCCCCGATACAATCCCCGCAGAGAGGCAAAGACCTTTTCCGTGGCCCCGGTCACATTCTCTTTGGTCCGCACTCCAAACATGGAAGCGCCCCGCTTTCCGGTCAGGTACCCGTCTGTAAATCCCGACCGGGAGAACACCGCTTCCAAATCGCTGAGCAGCTTTTCAGGCACCTCTTCCCCGTCAGCGGCCCGGCGGCAGGCGGATACGGCGGCGGCCACATATTCCGGCCGCTTCATGCGCCCCTCAATTTTGGCGGAACACACCCCCGTGTTCCGCAATTGTCCAATTTCCCGGACAAAGGATAAATCCTTCAAGGACAGGTCGTGACCCGTCCCGCCCGGAGCGGCAAAGGGCAGCCGGCACGGCTGGGCGCACAGTCCCCGGTTGCCGCTGCGGCCACCCAGCAGGGCGCTGAACGCGCACTGTCCCGACACCGACATGCAAAGCGCCCCATGGACAAAGCTTTCCAGCTCCACAGGGCAGCATTGGTGTATTTCCCGGATTTCATCTAAGGACATTTCCCGGGCAAGCACCGCCAGGCTGGCTCCCAGCTTCCACACCAGCTCCACCCCAGCGGGAGTATGCAAACTCATCTGGGTGGAAGCGTGCAAGGGCAACTCCGGGGCACGCTGGCGCAAGGCGGCAAACAGGCCCATATCCTGCACCAACACCGCGTCCACCGGCAGGGAACACAAATATTTCACGAACTCCAACGCTTGGGGGAGTTCCTTTTCTTTCAGCAGGGTATTCACCGTCACGTGAACCCGCACTCCCCGGCCATGACAGAAAGCCACCGCTTCCGCCAGCTCTTCCCGGGAAAAATTCTTGGCGTTGGCCCTGGCTCCAAAGGCCGGGCCGCCCAAATAAACCGCGTCTGCTCCGGCAAACACCGCCGCCCGGAGCGCTTCCGGACCCCCTGCAGGGGCCAATACCTCAAAATACTGTGATTCTCTCATTTTTTCTCAAAAAAGCTGACAAACCCTTCCTGTTCGTATTCGTCTTCGTGGCGCAGGGGATTCCGCCGTTTCCGGGAAGTCTTTTTCGGCGCGCTTTCCGCCGGTTCCCCCTTGTCCATGGTAAGCTGTTCCACCGGCTCTTTCCGGGTTGCCCCGGCTGCGGCGGCTTCCGCTTTCGCCTGGTCCACCAGGCGCTTGGCCTCTTCCACTGCCCGCTTGGCGGCGGCAACTGTGGCCTGTTTTTCCTGTTCCGCTTTCTGGATCTGGGTTTCCTTTTCCTGGGCCTGCAGCTTCAAGGCGGCATTGTCCGCGGCCAACCGCTCCAATTCTTCCAGCAGCTTGGTTTTTTCCGGAGAGCTTTCCGTGGCCTGCCGCAGCC
>DXXH01000121.1 GCA_019416395.1 Clostridiales bacterium | reverse complement strand
TGTTAGGCACGCCGCCAGCGTTCGTCCTGAGCCAGGATCAAACTCTCTAAAATATGGTATCTAAAACTCATTAAGAGCTTTAAATCAATCTTAGAGCCTTTGAAGCTCATTTCGAAAGCTTAGCTTTCATTTACGGATTTTTTAGGTTCCGTTTCCTGTTCCTTCTAAGAGTTTCAACTCTCAGAATTCACGGGTCCTTCTTTCGTTTCGTTGTTTAATTTTCAAGGTCCTTCGCTCTCGAGCTTTTCTCTCGAGCGCTCGACTATCTTACCACATTTGGAAGTGTTTGTCAAGCACTTTTTTCAAGTTTTTTTCAGGTCTTTCGACTTGAAATTCAAACCCGTTCGTTACTCGCCTGAGTCGAAACTCGGGTTCTTTTCACTTGTTTGAGCTCTCTCTCGAGCGCTCAGATATAATACCATACCCATCGACAAAAGTCAACGCTTTTTTTCAATTTTTTTCCTTTTTCTTTTGCTCCACAAGATCTATGGTCTATTCCCCTTTCTAACCACAAGAAATACCTTTGGATTCTCTCTTCTTGCCTATTTCAGCAGATTTTCCCGGGAGACTTTTTCTTTCTTCCGGAAAAAGTAAGGCATAGATCTTGCTTTGCTTCTTTATATATGGGACAAAGGGGGCTTGTTTATGCGGCGTATTCTCTCTGGTATTAATTGGAAATCTGTTTTGCTGACCTTTTGGAAAATGCTTGTGGTGGCCTTGGTCAATATTATGGTGTTTCTCATGCTGGCCAGCGGTTCGGTAGAAGGGGTTGGGTTGTAGATCCTTACAGTGTTTCATTTCTATAAGGTATTTTCCACCATTCACGATTGGACAGCCCTGTTTTCTATAATAGAAGCGTTTCACAAAGGTTTCCGGCCAGCAAAAAACCCCCAGCAAAGCGCTGGGGGTTTTCCCTATATCAATCCTGGTCGGCTGCCATGCCGCCGGCACGGGCTATGGCCCGCTTTCGGATAAAGTAGAAACACACAACCTCAATCAGCCCTGTGACCAGCCAAGTCACCGGGTAGGACAGGAACAGCATAAAGAAGGTACGGTCCAGGGGGAATATGGTATATATCCACACCACCCGCAGCACGCACACGCCAAAGATGGAAACAATCATAGGCGTGAGCGAGGAACCCAATCCCCGCATGGCTCCCACCATTACATTCATAATTCCGCAAATCGCGTAGGGAGCGCAGACCATGAGCATACGTTCCCTGCCATAGGCGATCACTTCCGGGTCCGTGGAATAGATGCTCAGCAGGGGATTGCCCGCCAAATATGCACCGATGCCCAGCACCAGGCCCACCAGCGTCACCAGGCCCAGGTTATACCACACCACCTTGGTGATCCGGTGGAATTTCTTCGCCCCGTAATTCTGGCCGGTAAAGCTCAGGGTGGACTGGGTAAAGGCGTCCATGGCCGTCCACACAAAGCCCTCGATATTGCTCCCTGCGGTGGATCCTGCCATGGCGATGGAGCCAAAGGAGTTGATGGAGCTTTGGAGCAGCACGTTGGATACGGAGAAGGTGGCGCCCTGGATTCCCGCAGGCACGCCGATCTTCACCATCTGGATCAGCTTTTCCTTATAGAGCTTCAGTTCTTTCAGATTGACCCGGTACACGGAATCGCTTTTCACCAGGCTCAAAAGCACCAGCCCGGCGGAAATGCACTGGGAGATCACCGTCGCCGTAGCCACGCCGGCCACGCCCATATGTAAGACGATGACGAAAAACAGATTCAAAAACACATTGACCACGCCGGCCAACAGCAGGAAATACAAAGGCCGCTGGGTATCCCCCACCGCCCGGAGAATGGCCGCGCCGAAGTTGTACAGCATCATCACCGGCATACCCACAAAATAAATGCGCATGTACAGCACCGCTTGCCCGATCACGTCTTCCGGGGTACCCATCAGGGTGAGCAAGGGCTGTGACAAGCCGATGCCGATGAAAATCAGCACCACGCCGCTGATGACGCTGATGAGCACCGCAGTGTGCACCGTTTCATACAGGTCTTGGCGGTTGCCCCCGCCGTAGTACCGGGCCACCAGCACGTTGACGCCGATGGAAAGGCCGATGAACAGGTTGACGATCAGGTTGATCAGCGCGCCGGTGGAACCCACTGCCGCCAGGGCCTGGTTTCCGGCGAAGCGTCCGGCCACCACAATATCCGCGGCATTGAACAGCAGCTGCAATATGCCGGACAGGGCCAGGGGTATGGCAAACCGGATAATCTTGCCCACCAGGGGACCGTTGGTCATGTCGATCTCAAAGGAGCTCCGATGAGCGCCGGGCCGAAAAGGTAATTTCACAGTGTTACTCCTCCTACAGAATCCCAAAGGAAGCCTGCCGTGATTCTATTCCAGAAGTACGGCAGGCCCCTTGGCGAAATTAAAAGCTTCCTTATTATATTACTTTGGGTGTCCGGTTGCAAGATTCCTCTTTTTCCTCACGTGTTCCCGCACCACGAAAAAGCACAGCCCTTCGAACAAAGCCGCCAATCCCCAGGTAATGGGGTAGGAAGCATAGAGCACTTCCAAAGTGGGCCACTGGGCAAACACGGTAAAGAGCCAAATGATCCGGAACCCGCACACAAAGCTGATGGAGATCACCATGGGCACAAAGGACGCCCCCATGCCCCGGAGCGTACCCACCATCACGCCCATCATGCCGCCCAGGCATTCCCACAGGCAAACAACTCCCAGCCGAATCATGCCAAAGGAGATCACGTCCCCTTCTGTGGAATAGATTCTCAGAAGCTCAGTCCCCAGCAGGTAACAGCCGGTGCCCATCACAAACCCTGTACCGGTCACCAGAAGCAGGCACAGCACCAGGATCCTGTTTACCCGGTGCAGTTTCCCCGCCCCCAGGTTCTGCCCGGTAAAGCTCAGCGCCGCCTGGGAAAAAGCGTCCATAGCGGTGGAGATGAACCCTTCCAGGTTGGACGCCGCCGTATTCCCGGCCATGGCCACCGCCCCAAAGGAGTTGATGGAAGACTGGATCAGCACGTTGGAAATGGAGAAGGAACAGCCCTGGATCCCGGCGGGCAGGCCGATTTTCACCATGCCGATCAGCTTATCCTTTTTCAACCTAAGATGCCGCAGGTGGACCCGGTACACCGTATGGCTGCGCACCAGGCACAAAAGCACCAGGCCGGCAGACACGCACTGGGAAATCACCGTGGCAATGGCCACGCCCGCCACGTCCAAATGGCAGGCGATGACGAAAAACAGATTCAGCACCACATTGACCACACCGGCCAGCAACAGGAAATACAAGGGCCGCTGGGTATCCCCCACCGCCCGGAGAATGGCCGCGCCGAAATTATACAGCATGGAAGCGGGCATTCCAATAAAGTAAATCCGCATGTACAGACTGGCCTGGCCCAGAACCTCTTCCGGGGTGCCCATCAATTCCAGCATGGGAGCCGCCAGGGAGATGCCCACCACCAGCAGGATCACCCCGAAAATCAGGCTGCTCAGCACAGAGGTATGGACCGTCTCTTCCAGATCCTTCTGGTTCCCTCCGCCGTAATACTGGGCTACCAGCACGTTGGTGCCTACGGACAGGCCGATGAACAGGTTGACGATCAAATTGATCAGGGCGCTGGTGGACCCCACCGCCGCCAAGGCTCCCGAGCCGGAAAACCGCCCCACCACGATAATATCCGCGGCGTTAAACAGCAGCTGCAAAATCCCCGATATGGCCAGGGGGATGGCGAACCGGACGATTTTCCCCAGCAAGGGGCCGTTTGTCATATCGATTTCAAAAGAGCCACCCATGCTCTTTCCCAATTTCAATAACTGCAGAATTTGAATCAAACTCCCTTCCCTTGGTGGAATTCTTCCCTGGGCCGGGTTTTACGGGGAAAGCCTATCAATAGCCCAGCTCTTCCCCTACCAGCACCACCCGGATCCGGTCGGTCCGCTGATAGCCTGTGACCACGTACTGGCAGCACATGCGCTTTTCCGAGGCGCACCCCGCCGTCATGGAGCCGTCACACCCGGCGCACCGTCCCGTCTTGGAACAGGGAGTATTGGTATCCAGCCGGACCCCGTTTGCCGGAGCCGCCATACATTTTACCCGCAGGATGGCTTCGTCCAGGTTCCGCACCAGTTTGTTCACTCCGGCCACCACGATGACCCGCTTGGGCCCGAAGATCAGCGCTGCCACCCGGTTGCCGTTGCCGTCCACATTGTACAGCTCCCCTTCCTCGGTGATGGCGTTGGCGCTCATCAAGAACACGTCTGCCGAGAAGGTCTTCCGGTAGGCTTCCTGCTGGTCCATGGTCTCCCGATCCAGGAACTGATAATCCCCGCTTTTCAGCAGGTCCCGGATCCCGGTTTCCACCAGGGTCATGGAACCGCCGCAGCTGACCACGTCCCCGGGCTGGAGCATGTCCTTCACAGCTTTCACTGCTTCTTCCCGGGTGGGTACATACACCGCCGGGATCCTGTTTTTCGCCAGGGCCTTTACCGTACGTTCCACCTGGGCCTGACGCACAAATTCCGCGTTTTGATCCATTTTCAATCCTCCCAAAAAGCGTTCTGGTTTCCTACCGTCCCCGCGGGCCACTCCCGCCGGCGATAGTTGCTTCCGCGATTATTGTACCGCAGTAACTTGGTGAAATCAAGGGCTGGGGGAAAAAGACTTCCCCAGCCTCTGTTCCACAAAAAAAGCCCCGGACACTTGGCCCGGGACTTGAAAATGTTTTTTCTTTTTATTCAGCTTTGAATCCCTGGAACAGCTCCAGCACCCGCTCCTTCTGAGCGGTATTCTCCTCGCTGGTGCTGCTGTCGGTGTAGATCATCAGATACTTGCCGCTGTCGCTTAACACGGCGGGGATCTCCTTATCCAGCAGGGTGAAAGAACCCTTCTCTTTCACGTCATCCAACACGGTCTGGGCCTGCTCGTTCAGGTTGTCCAAATCGTACTGGTACACCTCCACCTGCACGGTGCTCTTATTCAAGGTGAACCGGTACCGGTAGCCGTCTACCGCCCCGATGGTCTCATAGGCCATCTCCGTGGGGTCCCCGGCCACGCCCCGGTTGGCTTCCAAATACTGGCACAGCCCATCGGCGCTGTCCTCAAAATCCTTGTCGGAAACAGGCTCCGCTTCCGCCTGGGAGCTTTCGGCGCCGCTTTCTGTCCCGCTCTCCACGCCGCTTTCCACGCCGCTGGCAGAGCTCTCTGTCCCCGACGCTGTGGAGGACGCCTCCGAAGTACCCAGGTCCAAGGTGGGAAGCTGTTCCGTGGTTCCTGTGCAGGCAGTCAGGGTCAGGGCAAGTACCGCCGCCCCGGCCAAGGCCATCAATTTCTTTATCATGGGGATTCCTCCAAAATCATGCAAAAATGAAAAAGGCCGGACTGAAAGTCCGGCGCTTTTGTGGTGACCCGGACGAGAATCGAACTCGTGTTACCGCCGTGAAAGGGCGGTGTCTT
>DXXH01000120.1 GCA_019416395.1 Clostridiales bacterium | reverse complement strand
CGGCGCTGAAGATACTTGGCTGGTGACGGCCCGGGAAAATAAGTTTTCGCCAACACAGAATGAAACCACTCTTTGCGAGTGGTTTTTTTGTTGCCCGCCGGGATTTTGCAGGAATGTGGGAACCTGGGGCCCCCAGCCACGCAAAGCCACTTCCCGGCAGGACAGGGTACTTGCCGCTTTCTGTCCCAGTTCAGGCCACTGGACAATGGCAGAAAAAAATTTTAAAAAACTTGAAAAAAGGGCTTGCATTTTCCAAAGGTCTGTGGTATTATAATTGAGCTGTCACGAGAGACAGCAAACTGAATAGTTGGTGTTGATTGCCGCGAGGGTCCACCCGTTCCCATCCCGAACACGGAAGTTAAGCTCGCCGGCGCTGAAGATACTTGGCTGGTGACGGCCCGGGAAAATAAGTTTTCGCCAACACTGAAAAGCCACTTGCAAAGCAGGTGGCTTTTTTGTTTTGTCAATCTGCCCGGCTGGTTTCCCCCCTGCTTCCCGGCGGTTAGAACCTCTTTTTTCAGCAACATTTTCCTGCTTTCCCCTTGACTTGACTCCCCTTATGACGTAAACTTAAAGCATCGGTATTCTGTAAACTAAAGGGGGATTTTTCAATGCGGAAAGGTCGCTTTGGATTGGTTTTATGCGCCTACCCCATTGTGGCGTTTGTGGGTGTCATTTTGAACCAGCCCATTGTCTGTGCTTTGGTGTTTGGGGTGGCTCTGTTGGCGGAACGGGACGAATGGACCGGCCGGCAAACCCTGCAAGCACTGGCTCTTTCGGTGATCACCTATGTGTTCCGCTGGATTGTGGGATTTGTGATCACCCGCATGGACGTGAATTTTATCCTGGCAGCTTTGGGCGCCGCTTCCGCCATCATTTACCTGCTGGCCATTGTGGCGAGCGTTCTGGGAATCCTGCGGGTCATGCGTGGCCGGGAAGCCGATCTGCCCTTATTGTCCGATTTATCCTACCGGGCATATGGCAAGCGCAAACCTCAGCCCCAGCCTTTTCCCGGGCAGTATCCCCCACCTTTCCAGCAGCCTGGACAGCCTGTCCCTCCCTCCTATCAGCCGGGACAACCCCCTTATCCCCAGGCCGCTCCCGGAGCCCCTCAGGCTCCCCATGCTCCGGTACCCCCTCAGGGGCCTGTGCCACCTAAGCCTCAACCGCCGGTTCCTCCGGTTTCTCCTGCGTCTCCGGCGCAACCCGGTTCCCCGGTGCCTCCCACGGCGCCTGTACCGCCCCAGGAACCCGGCGCCCCGAAAGCGTAACAGTCTTTTTTGAAAATTGGAGCCCTTCGGCTCGTGGGCGGGTCGAAGGGCTTTTCTTCCCCTTTTTTAGCTTTAATATGGTAGGAGGGTTTGGGTGTGGTTTTTTCCTCCCTGGTATTTTTGTGCGTATTCTTCCCCTTGCAGATGTTGTTTTACTATCTGGCCCGGGGGATCGAAGCCCGAAACACGGTTTTGATTCTGTTCTCCCTGGTGTTTTACGCCTGGGGGGAACCATTCTTCATTGTGCTGCTCCTCTTTATGTGCTTTGCCGACTGGGTGCTGTCACAATTTATCTACAAATACCGAGGTACGGGAAAAAGCAAGTTTTTCTTGGTGTTGGGCTGCATCATCGATCTGGGCCTGCTGGCCTTTTTCAAATACACGGTCTTTGTGCTGCAAAACACCCAGGACTGGTTCGGTTTCCCCACGGTGATCCCCAAGATCGCCTTGCCCATCGGCATCAGCTTCTACACCTTCCAGCTCCTTTCCTACATGGTGGACGTGTACCGGGGCGAAGTGGCTGCCCAGCGCTATTTCCGCCGGCTGCTGCTGTATGTGTCCCTGTTCCACCAGTGCATCGCCGGGCCTATTGTCCGGTATAAAGACGTATCCGAGCAGATCCTTTCCCGCCATGTGGACGGGGAAGACATGCGCAACGGTATCAACCGCTTTGTCTCCGGTCTGGCCAAAAAAGTGCTCCTGGCCAATGTATGCGGCCAGATCGCCAGCAAAACCATTTTAAGCGGCGCTTTGGCCGACCAGGCCAAGAACCTGCCCACCCTGCATAACGCTTCTGCGCTGACCCTGTGGCTGGGCTGCTTTGCCTACCCTTTACAGATCTATCTGGATTTCTCCGCCTATTCGGACATGGCCATTGGCATGGGGCTGATGGTGGGATTCCGGTATAAGGAGAACTTCAACTATCCCTACTTGGCCAATTCCATCACCGATTTTTGGCGCCGGTGGCACATGTCCCTGTCCAGCTTTTTCCGGGACTATGTGTACATCCCTCTGGGCGGCAACCGGAAAGGCAAACCCCGCCAGGCGCTGAACCTGCTGATCGTGTGGTTTTTGACCGGCATGTGGCATGGGGCCGGGTGGAACTTCATTCTCTGGGGACTGTACTATTTCCTGTTCCTGGCCATTGAAAAGTTCCTGATCCCCGGGCTCCAGCGGCTGCCAGCGGTCTTTGCCCATCTGTACACCCTGATCGTGGTGTTTTTCGGCTGGGTGCTGTTCTATTTCACCGATTTTGTCCAGGGCTGGGTGGTGCTCAAAGGCATGTTCTGCCTGAACGGCAACCCGCTTGTGAACTTCGAGGGCCAGAGCGCCCTGCTCAATTATCTGTTCTTCCTGCTGGTGGCGGTGATCGCCTGCACGCCCCTGCCCCGGCTGGTCTACCATCGGATCTGCTCCTCCCTCAACGTGGCAGCCATCACGGCGGGCACGGTGATGGAGTGGGCGCTGCCTGTGGCCGGCCTGCTGTTTTCCATCAGTTACCTTGTGGGGGATTCCTATAACCCCTTCCTCTATTTGCAGTTCTGATTTTTGAAAAGGAGATGGGATCATGCGTCACGCCAAACAGTACAACCGTGGCTCCCGGGGAAAAACCACCGTGTTTTTCCTGGCCCTGTACGCTTTTGCCGTTTTTTCCATGCTGCTTCCCCTGCGTCCCACAGAATCCGCCATGGAAAAACGCAAGCTTTCCGAGTTTCCCAAATTTTCTGTGGAAACTTTGGCCACCGGCCAATACACAAAGGACATTGATACTTGGTTCGCCGACACCTTCCCCCTGCGGGATCTGTTCTTCCAGCTCAACAGCTGGGTCCAGTCCTTCTACGGTATGAAATCCGTCCAGGTGGTTGGCACTGTGCAGCAGGGTGACGAGATCCCCGACGCTCCCTTTACCGGCAATTGACCTGTTGACTACACTTTTTCTAAAGGAAGGTGCTTGCCCATGCCAAATAATTACACCCCCCGCCGGGGTACTCCCGTCCACAGCTCCAGCACCCGCCGGGCTCCCATGCGGGATACCTCTTACACCCGGGACCGTTATATCCCCCGGTCTTCCAAAAACTCCCGGCGGAAGAGAAGATCCGGCCCGCCCCCCATTCTGTATCTGGCCATTCTGGTCCTGGTCATTTTGATCGTGGTCATTGCCCTGATCGTGAAGGGCTGCTCTTCCAAGCCAGAGGATACGGGCTCCACCAATTCCAGCTCCCAGGTGAGCAGCGGCCTTTCCGACGGGTCGTCCCTGGCTTCCGACAGTTCCGACGCCAGTGGCAGCCAGACATCTTCCCAAACCTCGGAAGTCTCGGAACAGCCCACTCCCGCTCCCCAATCCGAACCCCAGGCGGATCCGGAAACCATCGGCGCTTTGCTGGTAGTCGGGGACACGGCCTATGAATACTACAACTTTAACACGGATCTGGCCAACTCCTACATCACTGCTGTATCCGACGCTGGCAAGAAGCTTTCCGGCACTTCCACCCTGTACGACATGGTGGTTCCCACCAGCATCGACATCATGCTTCCGGAAAGCTACATCAGCAAGAACAATCTGAACACTTCCGACCAGCGCAAGACCATTGAAGAATACCTTTACCCGTCCATTCAGGCTATGAATCCGGACGTGAAGACGGTTTCCACCTTTGACACTCTGAAATCCCACGCCAACGAGTACCTGTATTTCCGTACAGACCATCACTGGACCCAGCTGGGCGCCTACTACGCGTACACGGAGTTCTGCAAGGTACGGGGTTTTGATCCCGTTCCTCTGACCGACTTTGACAAGAAGGAATACACCGGCTATCTGGGCAGCTTTTACAGCTCCAGCTCCGACGCTGCCGCCAAGCTGGGCGGGAATCCTGACACGGTGGAAGCCTACGTACCCAAGGCCAATGTGACCTTGAACGCCACCCAGCAGGACGGCCAGGTGCTGGAAAACTGGCCTTTGGTGGCTGACGGTGACCAATATGGCGAATCCATGAAATACCTGATCTACGCCGCTGGCGACCAGCCCTATGAGGAGATCACCAACAACGACAAGAGCGACGGTTCCGCTTGTATCCTTGTAAAGGAATCCTTCGGCAACTGCTTTATCCCCTTCCTGGTAAACCATTACAACAAGGTTTACGTGGTGGACTACCGCTACTACACCAACGGCACGGTGACCCAGCTGGCCCAGCAGACCGGAGCCACCGACGTATTGTGTCTCAACAACATTTCCATGACCCGGAACGAGGATTTGATCAACCGGTTCACCAACATTTTCTAAGCAATACGGAAACCAGCAAAGCCCGGCAGAGAAATCTCTGCCGGGCTTTTTTGCGCTGTTTACGGCTGTGCGGCTCTACAGCCGGGTTTTCTTCTATAGGGTAGGGGAATTCTTTCTATAGCATTAAGGCCTTCTAGGGGCTATTCAAGGCTTCTATTCTGTCTGCAAACTTTTGCCGCGGGGGTTTATGATAAGTAGAAAACTTTCCCCTCTAGCAAGCTTGTAGGTCATTTCGGGACAAACTGGGCTACTGCTCTATTTGTATCTGTGGGCTTACAGCGAGGGAATCTTATAAGCCGGTGTGGTTTTCTTTCTAAAAGTTTTGCAGGCCTTCCAGGGGCTGACTGGGATACTATTCTGCTCTGCCTGTGGCGCGCTACGCCAGGTGTTCCTATTCTCAGTGGGGAAATTCCCTTTAGGGACGCTTTGTGGCGTTTTAGGGTACTCTGAGCCACCGTTCTAAGGGAATGGAGACTGGGCAAGCACTTTTCCACAAGCTTCTACAGTGTGGGGACAGCTTCCAGAAAGAGGCATTCTAATCATCATTGCATAAAGCTTCCCAGAGCCAAATGGGCGCCCTTGTATTGGGGCCTGTGGGCTTCTACAACGGGTTTTCCCATAGAAGTGGGGTTGTTCCTTCCGAAATCGGTTTGTGGCGTTTCTGAGGCGATCTGGTTGCCTTCTATGGTTGGTGGGGAGAAAGGCAACTGCTCGTTTCCCTTTCCAAGGTTCCAACACCGAAAAAAAGCCGCCCAACGGCGGCAGGCGTCAGGCGGCTTAGAGGGTTGAACTAGCAGGATAACAAAAAAGGCCACCCGATTGGATGGCCTTGTACCCTGAAAACTGAATAAAGCAGAAAGGTTAAGAAATCGAAGCGCTGCATAATCTCTTGAAGGACTATGGTCAAGCCCTCGGCCTA
>DXXH01000012.1:31108-41972 GCA_019416395.1 Clostridiales bacterium | reverse complement strand
GCCTACACGCCCGTCCGGCTACATTCTTTATCCAGAAGGCGAATGAGTTCAAGTCTTCTATCTGGGTGGAGAAAGAAGAGCGAAGGGTCAATGCAAAGAGCCTTCTCGGTGTGTTGAGCCTTGGCATTGTGGGTGGCGTTACCATTCGCATCATCGCTGATGGCGCTGACGAAGAGCAGGCTGTGGACGCCCTGGTGGAACTGGTCAATTCTGGTTTTGCCGAGTAAGTGTCCTATTTCATACAGGCAGATTAAAGCTGAAAGGCACCGCTTAAAAGCGGTGCTTTTTTCGTAAGGACAAGTTTGGGACGGTGGCACTATGGATCAGGATCAAAAGAAAAAGGAATTGCGGCGCAAAGCCATGAAACTTCCTCTGAGTCCGGGAGTTTACCTGATGCACGACAAAAGCGGGCAAATCATCTACATCGGCAAAGCCAAAGCTTTGAAAAACCGGGTAAGCCAGTATTTTGGCTCGGAGAAAAATCACGATAACAAGGTGCGCCGCATGGTGGCCAATGTGGATTGGTTCGAGTATATTGTCACGGACAGCGAATTCGAAGCCCTGGTGTTGGAAAGCAGTTTGATCAAGCAGAACCAGCCCAAATACAACATTTTGCTGAAGGACGATAAGGGATACAGCTACATCCGCGTCAGCGGAGGACCTTGGCCCCGGATCACTGAGGTGAAGAAGGTGGAAGACGATGGGGCAAAGTATATTGGTCCCTATATGAGTTCTTGGTCCATCAAGCAGACCATCGATTCCGCCAGAAAGATTTTTAAGCTGCCCGATTGCAATCGGAAATTTCCCCAGGATTTTGGCAAAGGACGTCCCTGCCTGAATTACTATATCAAGCAGTGCTGCGCCCCTTGCCGTGGGAAGATCAGCGAGGAAGAGTACAATGAGGCCTTTCAGGAGGCCTTGGATTTTATCAAAGGAGGCAGTTCCACCTCGGTGAAGTCCCTGACGGAAAAAATGGAGCAGGCGGCGGAGAATTTGGAATTCGAGCTGGCAGCACGTCTGCGGGACAGGATCAACGCCATCGGCATGATGCGTGCCCGGCAAAAGGTGGTGGCCAGCCGGGTAGAAGAGCAAGATGTGTTCGCTTTGGCCCAAGGGGAAACCCATACCGCCTTTGAGGTCTTCCGGTTTACAGGGAATAAACTCAGTGACCGGGAAAGTTTCCTGACGGAAGGGCTGGAACCTGACCCGGAAGCCCGTTCGGAATTTTTGCGCCAGTATTACGCCATTCGTGACCGAATCCCCCCGGTGGTGGTGCTGGACGGCCCCATCGAGGACGAAGAGCTTTTGACCCGGTGGTTGACGGAGCGCCGCGGAAAAAGCGTCAAGCTGCTGGTTCCCCAGCGTGGGGATCAGGCTCAGCTGGTGCAGATGTGCCGTCAGAACGCGGCAGAACAAATTGCCCAGCACGCTGGAACTTCCGGCAGAGACGCTTCCGCTTTGGACGAACTGCGGAGATTGCTGGGGCTGGATAAAACGCCTTCCTATATTGAGTCTTACGATATTTCCAACTTGGCTGGCGGGGAGAATGTGGCGGGTATGGTGGTATTTGAAAACGGCCGGCCGCTGAAATCCGCCTACCGGAAATTTAAGATCAAAACCGTGGAGGGCCAGGACGATTACGGCTCCATGCGGGAAGTGATCCGCCGCCGGTTTGAGGAATACCGGGAACACCAAGCCCAAGGGGATTCGGAAGGCTTTGGCCGCCTGCCGGATCTGATTTTACTGGACGGCGGCAAAGGGCATGTGGCTGCAGTTCAGCCGCTGTTGGAAGAAATGGGAATCCAGGTGCCGTTGTTCGGTATGGTGAAGGACGACCGTCACCGCACCAGGGCCATTGCTCTGACAGGCGGGGAGATTGCCATCAGTTCCCACCGGCGGGCGTTTACGCTGGTCAGTTCCATTCAGGACGAAGTGCACCGGTTTGCCATTGGGTACCACAGGCAGCAACGGAAAAAGACGGCGGTATCTTCCACGCTCACGTCCATCGAGGGCATCGGGGAAACCAGGGCAAAAGCACTTTTGAAGCATTTTAAAACCGTGACGGCCATCAGCGAAGCGGATTTGGCGGAACTGGAAGGGGCTCCGGGCATGACGAAACCTGCCGCCCGCCGGGTGTGGGAGTATTTTCACCCGGAAGTGGGGGAAGAAGGCGGAAATTCGGGGGAAATTGCGCCAAATAGTTGACAGATTGGCCGTTTAATGGGATAATAAAGCGGATATACCATTATTACCGTAGTTTTCTGGGAGAGAGTCTATGCGGATTATCACCGGTTCCAAACGAGGAAAAAAACTTATTACCCTGGAAGGGGAACAAGTGCGCCCCACCACGGACCGGGTCAAGGAGTCCCTGTTCAACATTCTCCAGTTCCAACTGGAAGGCAGGCGCTTTCTCGATTTGTTCGCCGGCTCCGGGCAGATCGGCTTAGAAGCTTTAAGCCGTGGAGCAGCTTTGGCAGTGTTTGTGGATTCTTCCAAGGATTCCATCCGGGTTGTGGAAAAGAACATTCAGTCCACAGGCCTGGGGGATAGAGCCAAGGTGGTAAACGGAGATTTTCAAAGCTATCTGCGGGGCTGCCGGGAACGATTTGACATCGCCTTTTTGGACCCGCCCTATCGCATGGGGCTTTTGGAAAAGGCGTTGCCCCTGGTGGCGGAATGCATGAACCCAGGCGGGGTGATTTTGTGCGAGCACCCCAAAGACCAGGTATTGCCGGAAACAGCAGGGGACTTTATCCGCCAGAAAACCTACCGTTACGGAAAGATTATGCTCACCGCTTACCGGCAGCCGGTAGGCGAAGAGGAAACGGGCAGCGAACCCGTTCACACCTGTTAAGGAGAGGAATACCATGAGACTTGCCGTTTATCCGGGCAGCTTTGACCCTGTCACTTTAGGCCATCTGGACATTATTGTGCGGGCCAGCAAGATTTTCGACAAGCTAATCGTAGGTGTGCCCACCAATCCGGAAAAGCACGCCAGCTTCACTGTGGAAGAACGCATCGAGCTGTTGCGCCGGGCCACAGAGCAGGAGCATTTACAAAATGTGGAAATTGATAAGGTGGACGGCCTGTTGGCGGATTATGCCAAGCGGCGCGGCGCCATGGTAGTGGTCAAAGGTTTGCGGGCATTGTCCGATTTTGAGTATGAGTTCCAGCAGGCCTTGACGAATAAAAAGCTGAATCCCGAGCTGGAAACCATGTTTTTGGCCACCAGCGCTGAGAATATGTTTTTAAGCTCCAGCATGGTCAAGCAAGTGGCGGGATTTGGCGGGGATATTTCCCATTTTGTGCCGGCATGCATTCTGCAAACCATTCAAGAGCGGCTGTGCGGCAAACTCTAAAAAGGATTTCGGGGCGTGGAAACTCCACGTTCTCAGAATAGAGTGCTTTCCCCACCCAGGGAATCGTTCCTTGGGGGAAAAAGCGGACAAAAGAAAGGAATGGGTTCACCATGAGCAACAATCAGGCTACCATTGAGGATTTGATCGACGAGATGTATGACGTCCTGGACAAGGGCTGGAAAATGCCCCTTTCCGCCGGCAAGATGTTTGTGGACGGGGAAGAGGTGCGTCAGATCTTAGACGAGATCAAAGAGGAGATCCCCTCGGAGGTGCGCAAGGCGAAGGCGATCGTGGCGGACCGTGCCCAGATCATCAACGAAGCGCAACGGGAAGCGGAAACCATTATCCGGGTAGCAGAGGAAAAAGCGAAAGCTCTTGTCAACCAGGAGGAGATCGTCCGTCAGGCCCAGGCCAAGGCCAATGAGCTGATCGCCCAGGCACAGGCAAAGTTTAAGGAGATGCGCAAGGCCAGCAACGACTATGTGGACGATTTGATGCGCCGCACAGATGAGTCCCTGTCGGAAAATTTGGCGGAACTGCGTAAGACGCGGCAGAGCATTAAAACTTCTCAGCGAAATTCCCAAATCTGAGAAGAACTATTTGTAAGAATGAAACAAAAAATGAATATGCCTATGATTCCCCTCACTAGATCTAGTGAGGGGAATTTTTGTTCCCACACCATGGAAGCGAACAAAGCTTCGACTCCAGGAAATCCCTGGCTTTTCCAGGATTTCCGGGTTGCTTTTGAGGGGGAGATGTTTTATAATAAATGGCATCAGGTGGGTGAAAGTGGGTGAAAGTTCCACGTTGTGGGGAGAAAGTGGTTAAAAGTGCCACGTAATCCCCGGAAAAGCGGATCCCCCTGAAAGTGGAAAGGGAAAGGCGCTTATGTTGACGGGCGAGTATCAACATAATATGGACTTAAAGGGCCGGGTAACGGTACCTTCCAAGTTCCGTGAAGACCTGGGCGACACCTTTTATGTGTGCAAGGGCCTTGACGGCTGCCTTTTTCTGCTCTCCCGGGCCCAGTGGGACAAGCTGGTGGAAAAAGTATCAGCGATCCCTTTGGCTCAGGGCAAGGGAATCCAACGTTACTTCTTTTCCGGCGCCGCCGAAGTGGAACCGGATAAGCAGGGGCGTATCTTGATCCCTCAGAATTTGCGGGAACATGCCGGCCTGGAAAAGGACGTGACTGTCATTGGCGCGGCGGTTCGGGCGGAGATCTGGGATACAGCCCGTTGGAACGCTTACAACGAGAGCCAGACCGACGAAGCCATTGAGGCTTCCATGAACCTGCTGGATTTTTAAAGGCGGGTGGCAAAATGGAATTTCATCACAAACCTGTATTATTTGAGGAGACAATCAGCTCTCTGGCGATACGGCCAGAGGGGTTGTATATTGACGGAACCATGGGTGGCGGCGGTCATTCCGAGGCTATTCTGCAACGGCTGACCACCGGGAAGCTCCTTTCCATCGACCAGGACCCGGACGCCATAAAGGCTGCCGGTGAGCGGCTTCAGCGGTATCCCCAGTCCATTCGGGTGCGGGGGAATTTCGCCCAGATGAAGGAAATCGCCCAGTCTCAGGGTATGAACGCTGTGGACGGGGTGCTTTTGGACATCGGGGTGTCTTCCTATCAGTTGGATACGCCGGAACGTGGTTTTTCCTATCACCACGATGCCCCACTGGATATGCGTATGAGCCAGGAAGGGCCGTCGGCCAGGGACCTGGTAAATACCCTGGGGGAGCAGGAGCTGGCGGAGATTATTTTCCGCTATGGAGAAGACCGCAGTGCCCGGCGGATTGCCCAGGGCATTTGCAAGGCCCGGGAAAGCGCCCCTATTGAGACAACGGCCCAGCTGGCGGAGATCGTTAAGGCGTCGGTGCCGGCAGCGGTGCGCAGGGCGGAAGGCCACCCGGCAAGGAAAACCTTCCAGGCGCTGCGGATCGCGGTGAACGGGGAGCTGGACAGGCTCCAGGAAGGGTTGACAGCCGGATTTGAGCTTTTGAAGCCAGGGGGACGGCTGGCAGTGATCACGTTTCACTCCCTGGAAGACCGAATTGTCAAGCAGCAGATGCACGATTGGTGCCAGGGCTGCATTTGCCCCAAGGATTTTCCGGTATGCGTATGTGGCCGGAAGCCCCGGGGAAAGTTGGTGTATAAAAAGGGGTTGGCCCCATCTGTACAGGAGATCGCGGAAAACCCCCGCGCCCGCAGCTCACGGCTGAGGGTGATCGAAAAGCTCCCAGAGGAATAAAGACCCCTGGGGCGCATTTTTCATAATGCAGAAAGGGAACAGATATGTCCAGATTTTCTTCAGAAGCCTACGATTTTTCCTTGTTTGAGGAGCATGACCGGGTACAAGAGGTTGCGGCCAGTGAGGAGCAGGTGCACTGGGACAATACTCAGCCGGAAGGGGAACCGAAACGGGAAGAGCGTGAGGGCGCCCGGGAAAACGTGGTGGAGCTTCCTGAAAAGGAACTGAAAAAAAACACCCGGCCCCGGAAGCACCCTTTGCGGAGAATCGCGGCAGTGCTGTGTTTTGGCATCGTGTTCGCCACGGTGATTACTGTTGTGTATAACCAGGTGCAGCTCACGGAGCTTACAGAACAAATCAACACCGCCAACCAGCAGCTGGAAGAAGCGCAAAGCTTGGAAATCCAGCTGAATATGGAAGCCTCCCAGAAGATGAATGGGGCAGCGGTGGAGGAGTACGTTCAAAAGGAACTGGGTATGAGTAAAGTTACCAGCGGCCAGGTCACCTATGTGGATATGGCCCAGGAAGACAAGGGAACCGTGGTGCGGGAGACATCAGGCGATTCCCTTTGGGAACAAATCTGGTCCACGGTTCAATCGTGGTTTCATTGAGGAAGATTGGGAAACTTTCGAATAGACGTTTAGGCTTTGTTCGATACAATATGGGGTTTTGAATAAAGATTTTGGATGGGCGGCAAGGCCTTCCCGCTAGGGGCGGGCCGCGGACGCTTATCCCTGCGGGGGCATCGCCCCCGGAACGCAAAGGGATGCGGCCCACGGTAGCGCGGGCCGCGTTTGTTTGCCACAGGGTCACAAGTGTGGTATAATAATGGGCCACAGCCTTTGGAAGAATGACTGTGAGTGGCACAGGCGCTTCTAAGGGAGCAGTGTGGGGAATAAAGATAGTGCGGGAGTGTTTGAAATGGGGTGAGGAGAGCCAAGAGGAATCTTGACTCTCGTTTTACTGCTGGGTAGGACGGAGCTTTCATAGACAGGCGGTGAGTCGATTTGGCAAAAGGAACGACGGAAAAAATGTGGCATAAAGCCATGGGCCTTGCGGCGGTGGTGGTGTTTCTGGGTTTTGGCGCGGTAATTGTAAGCTTGTTCCGATGGCAGATTGTCCGGGGCGAGGAATTGAGCAATGCCGCTTTGGACCAAAGCCTGCGGAGCACCACCCTAAGTGCTATGCGGGGGACGATTTACGACGCCACGGGAAAAGTATTGGCGCAAAGCGCCAGCGTTTGGACCGTGGTTTTGGAACCGGCCTATTTCTCGGAGTATGAGGATCCTGACGCGACCAGGCGTACTGTGGCCAAAGGGCTGGCTCCCATTTTGGACATGGACGAAGAGGAAATCTATGAGAAAACGGAAGGGAATTCCTACTTCGTCTATTTGAAGCGGCGTGTGGAAACCAGTATCCGCGATGAGATCAACCAGTTTCTGGAAGACAATGACATTTCCTCTGGTGTGCGGCTGATTGAGGATTACAAGCGATATTACCCTTATGGGGAAGTGGCGTCCACGGTGCTTGGATTTACCGGCACAGACGGTCAAGGCCTGGAAGGATTGGAGCTTCAGTACGATACCCAGCTGCGGGGGACCGCAGGCCGTCTGATTTCGGCTCGGAACGCTTTGGGTACGGATATGCCCTTTGACTATGAGCAATATGTGGAAGCGGAAGACGGTTATAATTTGGTGCTCACCATTGATGAAACGGTTCAGAGCATTTTGGAAAAATACCTGGCGGAAGGTGTGGAGCAGTTTAAGGTAAAGAACGGCGCCGTGGCCATTTTGATGGACGTGGACACGGGGGCGATTTTGGGTATGGCTACCAATCCCAGCTTTG
Organism: Clostridiales bacterium; assembly: GCA_019416395.1. Classification (GTDB taxonomy): domain Bacteria; phylum Bacillota; class Clostridia; order Oscillospirales; family Acutalibacteraceae; genus Acutalibacter. The sequence goes on along the minus strand of DXXH01000012.1, from coordinate 34,510 downwards.
ATCCCAATGATCCCTTTACCATTCAGGATAAAAATCTTTTAGCCCAGATTGACGCCCTTCCCGAAGACGAACAGGACGAGGCCTTTAACGCCGCCCAGTTGAAGCAGTGGCGGAATAAGGCGGTTACTGATACCTATTACCCTGGCTCCGTGTTCAAGATGTGTACCTACGCCATGGGATTAGAGGAAGGCGTAGTTTCTCCGGACAGCACTTTCACCTGTACTGGAAGCATCACAGTGCCCGGATGGGACGAACCTATCAACTGCTGGAAGCATGCTCCGGGCCATGGCACGGAAACCTTCCGGGAAGGTTTGTACAATTCCTGCAACCCCTGGGCAATCCATATTGGCCAGCTGTTGGGCGGTGAGACCTTTGCCAAGTACCGGGAAGCTTTCGGTTTTACGGAAAGCACCGGCATTGACCTGCCTGGTGAAGCAGCTACATTGTACCACAGCGAATCGGAGCTGGTTCTCACAGCGTCCAACCTGGCTGTGGAATCCTTTGGGCAGAACTTCAGCATTACCCCCATCCACATGATTACTGCGGCGGCGGCCATTGCTAACGGTGGGTATCTTGTGACCCCCCATGTGATGGACCGGATCGTTGACCAGGACGGGAACATTGTGGAAACTGCCGACACCAGCTACCGGCGGCAGGTGGTCTCCCAGGAAACTTGTGACGTGATCATCGACATTCTCCGTGAGAACGTGGAAGTGGGTACCGCTACCGGCGGCTATGTGGCAGGGTACCGAATTTGCGGTAAAACCGGTACTTCGGAGAAAGTGGCCCAACACAATGAGGATCCTTCCAAACCGATGGAATACATTGCTTCCTACTGTGGCTTTGCCCCGGCGGAAGACCCCAAGTACGCCTTGCTGGTGTTCTTTGACGAGCCAGACGACGATACCAATGGCGGTTACAACGGTGGTAATGCGGTAGCGGGCCCCTATTTCGCCAAGATGATGGAAGAAATTCTTCCCTATCTGGGGGTGGAAGCCCAGTACAGCGAGGAAGAGTATGAGGCTTTGGATACGGTGGCGCCCAATGTGACCGGCTTGACGCTGGAACAGGCGTACTCGGCGCTGAAAGACGCGGGACTGTCTTATTCCGTGGTAGGCGATGAGAGCGATGGTTCTATTGAGGTGACAGCCCAGGTGCCTGTCAGTGGCGGCGCGGTACCCAAAGATGGTACGGTGGTGCTTTACACCAACGGCTATGATGAGGCTTCCACCTATGTCACAGTGCCGGACTTCACCGGGTATGATGTGACAAACGCCAGCTATGTGGCAAGCATCAATCAGCTGCAAATCAGCGTCAGCGGATCTTCTTCCAGCAGCGCTGAAGTGACGGGCCAGAGCATCGCGGCTGGGGAACAGGTTCAAATCGGCACCGTAATTACCCTGTCCTTTGTGGATAACACAAACGTGGAGACAGGAGCTACAGCGGGAGCCACTTGAGAAAATAAAATCACGGAAAAGCAAGGAGAGGGGCAAGAACATGATCAGTGTGCTGTATTTGCTGGTTTCGGTAATCGCGTTCGCCATTACGGCGCTTTTGGGAAAATGGATGATCCCATTCCTGCATAAGCTGAAATTTGGGCAGACAATCCGGGAGGTTGGCCCCAGCTGGCACAAAAATAAACAGGGAACCCCCACTATGGGCGGTTTGATGTTCATTTTGGGCATCGCCATTGCCATGATTGGCTGTCTGCCGGTGTTCTACTCTCTGGGCGTTGAGGAAACTCTGCTGACAAAAGCCCAGTCCTTTGCGGGTCTGGGTATGGCAGTGGCGTTCGGCGTCATTGGATTTATGGACGATTACATCAGCATTTTGAAAAAGCGCAACCTGGGATTGACTGAGCGGCAGAAGCTGGTGCTCCAGTTTGCTGTGGCGGCGGCTTATTTAGCTTCCGTAGCAGCCGCTGGAGGCGGGACTTCCACCATCATTCCCTTTGTGGGACAGATCGATCTGGGCTGGTTCTATTATCCCCTGGCGGCGGTAGTGATCGTGGGGATTGTGAACGCGGTGAACTTTACCGACGGCATTGACGGCTTGAACACCACTGTGTCCTTTTTCGCGTTTCTGTCCTTGGCGCTGTGCGCGGGGATCCTTTCCATGACAGGTCTTTCCGCTTTAGGTTTGGCCAGTGCCGCGGCCTGCATCGGGTTCCTGATTTGGAACTGGCACCCGGCGAAGGTGTTCATGGGGGATACCGGTTCCCTGTTTATGGGAGGCATGGTGTGCGCTTTGGCCTTTGGTATCAATTTGCCCATTCTCCTGCTGCCTGTGGGATTTGTCTATATTTGCGAGATCGTTTCCGTGGTGTTGCAGGTCACCTACTTTAAAGCTACCCACGGAAAGCGGCTGTTTAAAATGTCCCCCATTCATCACCATTTTGAAATGTGTGGGTGGAGCGAGGTGAAAATCTGCGTGGTATTTGGCTTGGTGGCCCTTTTGGGCGGCGCAGTAGCCATTGCCTGCGTGGCTTTTGGAATGTGAATATTTGGAAAATCCGCCAACTCCCTGTTTGGGAAGATTCTTTGGTGGAAAGACTATAAGCGATTGAACGATGTTTGAAATGAAAGGGAAAGAAAGGAGGGATCGCCATGGCTACAGCGGGTAGAACCGCTCGGGGACTGCGGAGAGTTCCCGGCTATACGCCGCCCAGACCACCACAGCCCCAGCCTGAACCCCAGGAGGGGAGCCGCCGGCGTAGGCCGGTACGGCATAAGCTGTTCAGCTTGGGCGCCGGCTTGGATATGCCCTTGTTTATCTTCATTCTAGTGTTGCTGGCCATTGGACTGGTCATGCTTTTCTCCGCCAGCTACGCCTACAGCTATTATTACTATGGCAACAGCTATTTCTTCATTTCCCGGCAGTCTGTGTTCGCGGTGGTAGGCGTGATCGCCATGTTGCTGATCTCTACCTTTGACTACCACAGGTTTCACCAGTTGGCCATTGTGGTGTTTGGAATCTCTGTGTTCCTGCTGGTATTTTTGCTGATTTGCCGGTATGCCCATATCGAGTCCATTGCCAGGCCGGAAGGTACGGCAACCCGGTGGCTGGATTTTGGCTTTGTATCCTTCCAGCCTTCGGAAATCGCCAAGTTTGGGCTGATCGTCATGTTTGCCCATATGATCTCCCAAAATCTGGATAAGATGGGCACGTTCCGCTATGGGGTAGTTCCCTATGTGGGAATTATGGGTATGGTTGCCCTGTTGATTTACCTGGAAGATCACCTTTCCGCCACTCTGATTATTTTGGCTTTGGGAGCGATTCTGATGTTTGTGGGCGGCACCAAACCCCGGTGGTTTCTCATTGGCGGGGCCATGGTGGTTGCGCTTTTGGCCTTTGTGGTGATCAGTAAGGGCGGTTACCAGCTGGATCGGATTACCATTTGGC
>DXXH01000012.1:24374-31098 GCA_019416395.1 Clostridiales bacterium | reverse complement strand
AGCTGGATCGCGACCTGACCCACCAAACCCGCCAGTCTCTGTATGCCATTGGTTCCGGCGGACTTCTGGGAGTGGGGCTGGGACAGTCCCGGCAGAAGTACCTGTATCTGCCGGAGCCTCAGAACGACTTTATTTTCGCGGTGGTCTGCGAGGAATTGGGCCTGGTTGGGGCGCTGGTGATTATTGTCTTGTTCGCCATGCTGATTTGGCGAGGCGTGTACGTTTCCATTCACGCCAAGGATAAATTCGGCATGCTGTTGGGATTGGGCGTCACGTTCCAGGTAGGGCTGCAAGCAGTTCTGAATATTTGCGTGGTGACCAACACCATTCCCAACACAGGTATCAGTTTACCCTTCTTCAGTTACGGCGGCACAGCCCTTTTGATGCTGTTGGGAGAGATGGGAGTTTTGCTGAATATTTCCCGCAGCGCCAACGTGGAGAAGACTTGACGACTGGTTTTGATTTCCCTGGGGAATCCGGAAACCAGAGAACCCCTGGAAATCTTCCATCATTGAAATAGAGGCAAAGGAAGTGGATATGGAATGAAAGTTTTGTTCACCGGCGGCGGTACCGCAGGGCATATTAACCCAGCGCTGGCCGCGGCCGGCTATCTGCTGAAAAAAGAACCAGACGCCCAGATCCTGTATGTGGGGAATAAAGGGGGCATGGAAGAGCGTCTGGTACCCCAGGCGGGGTATGAAATCAAAACCGTGCATATCTCCGGTTTTCAACGGAAGCTGACCCCGAAAAATCTGGTGCGTAACGCGCAGACAGTGGTGCGGGTCTTTACCGCTACCGCTGAGGCGAAAAAGATCATCAAGGAGTTTCAGCCCGACGTGTGCGTGGGTACCGGCGGCTATGTGAGCGGCCCGGTGATCCGGGAAGCGGCAAAGCTGGGGATCCCGTGTGTGATCCATGAGTCCAACGCCTATCCGGGAGTGACCACCCGCATGCTGGCAAAATCGGTAAAGGCGGTGATGCTGGCAGTGCCCGATGCCAAAAAGTATTTTGACGACTCGGTGAACTGCGTGGTCACAGGTAACCCGGTGCGGGGCGAAGTGCTGGCGGCAGAACGGGAAGCCTCTCGAAAAGAATTAGGGCTGGATGACCGGCCAGTGGTGTTGTCTTTCGGCGGAAGCCTGGGAGCGTCGGCCCTGAACCGGGCGGCTGCCTATATGCTGGCTCAAAGCGCGAAGAAAGGGGAATATCAGCACATTCACGGATATGGTTCCCACGATGAGAAATTTCTTGACGAAGTCCGGGAATTTGGTCTGGATGTGGAGAAGAATCCCCAGATCCGGCTGTTGGAGTATATTGACAACATGCCCCAATGTTTGTCTGCGGCGGATTTGGTGATTGGCCGGGCCGGCGCCATGACCCTGACGGAAATCGAGGCCAAGGCAAAGGCATCCATTTTGGTTCCCTCTCCCAACGTGGCGGAGAATCACCAGTTCCACAACGCCATGGCCCTTGTCCGCAGGGGAGCGGCGGAAATCATCGAGGAAAAAGATCTGACCGGGGAAACCCTTTGGGAAAAGGTCCAGGCGATTCTTTCCCACCCGGAGCGGCTTCAGTCCCTGGGGGAGAACGCGGGGAAAATGGAAATTCTGGACGCCAACGACAGGATTTACCGGGTGATCAAGTCGGCGGCCGGAACGTGACGGAATCTCTCACCCAATCAGTGCCCGCCTCATAGTATGGCGTATGCTGAATTGGGTGAGGTGTTCTGTATGATCGTCATTGACGGCCCCGCGGAACTCAGCGGGGAGATCAAAATTCAAGGCGCGAAAAACAGTACTCTGCCGCTGCTGGCGGCTACGGTATTGTGCAAGGGGCAGACCGTTCTACATAATTGCCCCCATCTCTCCGATGTGGATACGGCGGTGCAGATTTTGGAACATCTGGGTAGCCGTTGCCATTGGCAGGGAGATAGTCTGGTGGTGGACAATTCCATGACCTGTTGCCAGATCCCGCCGGACTTGATGCGGGAGATGCGTTCTTCCATTGTGTTTCTCGGGGCGATTGTCTCCCGGTGCGGGGAAGCGGAACTCTGTTTTCCAGGAGGCTGTGAGCTGGGGCCCCGGCCCATTGACCTTCATCTGGATGCCCTGCGGAAGCTGGGAGTGGAGATTGAGGAGTCTGGAGGTTATCTGCGCTGCTGCGCACCCCAGGGAGTTCGAGGAACTTACATTTCCCTGTCTTTTCCCAGTGTGGGGGCGACGGAGAACGTGATTCTGGCAGCGGTGTGTTCCCAAGGGACAACGGTGATTGCCAATGCTGCCAGGGAACCGGAAATCATGGATCTGACCGCTTACCTGAACCGGTGTGGTGGCCGGATTTACGGCGCTGGAGAAAGCTGTGTCATTATTGATGGAGTGGAAGAGCTTTACGGCTGTGAGCATACGGTGATGCCGGACCGGATCGCTTCGGTGACGTACATGGCCGCCGCCGCCGTAACCGGGGGGAATATCACCTTGCGGGACGTGGATAATACCCATATTCTTCCCATGCTGTCGCCTTTCGAACAGGCTGGGTGTGAAGTGCGGCAACTTGGCAGGGCGCTGAATATTATGGCTCCCAGAAGACTTAACGCTGTCCGTCATATCCGCACCATGCCCTACCCAGGATTCCCCACCGATGCCCAGCCGGTGGTGATGAGTATGGCGGCAGTGGGGCGGGGTACCAGCATCTTTGTGGAGAACATCTTTGAAAACCGCTACAAACACGCCGAAGGCCTTCAGCGTCTGGGGGCCAACATTAAAGTGGAAGGCAAGGTAGCGATTGTGGAAGGTGTGGAGCAGCTGAAGGGGGCGCCGGTGATGTCCTACGACCTGCGTGGGGGAGCTGCCTTGGTAGTGGCAGGCTTGGCCGCTCAAGGGCGTACGGAAGTAGACGGTGTGGAATACATTCACCGGGGCTATGAGGATTTAGCAGGCAATCTGGCGGATTTGGGAGCCAGAATCCGGGAAGTGGAGGAACCTTCCCTGTAAAAGAGTTTTGGGAATGTGGAAAGGAGGCATGGCCGTGAAACGGAACCGCAGGCAGGAAGATCCCTGGGAGGGGTATGAGTTTATCGATATCAATTCCCATTCGGGAGAGCCGCCCCAGCGCCCCAGGGCTTCCCAGCGCTCACGGCCTGCCCCACGTCCGGAACCTTCCCGGCGGGAGCGTGTCAGGCCCTCTTCTTCCCGTTCTCAGAGGGGCCAGCCGCCCAGGGAGCCCCCCAGAAGGGAATCTTCCAGAAGAGAAGCCTCTGTGCGGGAACGTCCCCAGCGGGGGACTTCCCAAAGAGGGAGCCCGCAAAGGTCTGGGCCTTCACGGCCAAGACGTCCCAGCCGGAGCCGGGAGCGAACTCCCAGGAAGCCAATGAGCAAGGCCGCCCGCCGTTTTTTGACGGTGTTTACCCTGTTGTGTATGGTGGCGGTGACTGCGTTCCTATGTATATTCCTGCTCTTTAAAATCAAGACCATTGAGGTCACCGGAGATGTGGTGTACGAACCGTCGGCGGTTATCGATGTGTGCGGTTATGAAGTAGGGGATAACCTAGTACTGCTTTCCACGGGAAAACAGGAAAAGGACTTGGAAGAGCAGCTGCCCTATGTGGAACAGGCGGAAATTATCCGCCATTTTCCCAGCACGTTGGAGATCCATATCACAGCGGCTCAGGAAATGGCTTGTGTGGCCAGTGGCAGCCAGTGGTTCGCGGTGAGCGGATCAGGAAAGATTTTAGAGGAAAAGACCGGCCCGGACGACACGGCTATGCAAGTGACGGGATTGGACTTTACAGACCCGCAAATTGGAAGCCAATTCCAGGCTCAGGATCAGGAACATCAAGACGCCTTTCAAACGATCCTCAGCACCCTGGCGGACTTAGGGGCTGTGGGGGAGTTTACCAGTCTGGATTTGACGGATCTTTACAACATTACCATGAGCTATCAAGGTCGGGTTACGTTTGAGTTGGGAAGTACCGTGGGTTTGGACAGTAAAATCCAATCCGGTTACCGGTTGGTGACGGAACAGATGGAGCCCAACGATATAGGCACCTTGGATTTATCCTTGGTGGCGGACATCGGCAAAGCTTACTTTAGCGCGAATAATTCCGCAAGCTCCAGTTCTGAAACAAGCAGCAATGAGAATTCCAGTGGAGAGAGTGGGGACAACGCTTCCAGCTCAGACGAAGGTGGAGACACCAGCGGCGAAAATGGGTCCGATGACACCTCGGGAGACACCGGAAGCTCTACGGACAGCAGCGATGGCGGCGGGGACGGCAGCTCATCGGAGAGGGATTCTTCCCAGGAAGGAGACCGCGGCGGAGATATCCCGGACACCATCTTTACAGGCTGACCTTGCCGAAACTGCCTGTTTTGAACCAGTTGCCCTGCCTGCTCTTGTGGATTTTTTCCACAGAAGGGGAGAAAGTGGAAAAGTTTCCGCATTACAGCCGCTTTTTTCAAGAAATTCCTTGAAATTTTTCCGAAAAAGTGATAGATTATACCATGTAGCATTCTGAAATATCTGTAACGCCATGGGCTTTACACAAATGTATAGATTCTTGTGAGATTGAAAAAGCCAAGGAGGAACTAACATGCCTTTTGAAGTTGATAACCTGCTGAATGAAACTCCTCAGACAATCAAAGTAGTCGGTGTAGGCGGCGGCGGCGGAAACGCTGTGAACCGGATCGCCAGCGCTGGTGTGCGCAGCGTGGAACTGGTGTGCATGAATACGGATAAACAGGCCTTGCAGCGCTCTCAGGCCTCTGTAAAGATTCAGATCGGCGAAAAGCTTACCCAGGGCCGTGGCGCTGGCTCTAAGCCGGAAATCGGTGAAAAAGCCGCTGAAGAAAGCCGTGAAATCATCGCCAATACCTTGAAAGATGCCGATATGGTGTTTATCACTGCCGGTATGGGCGGCGGCACTGGTACCGGCGCAGCTCCCAAGGTGGCCCAGATTGCCCGGGAACAAGGCGCCTTGACCGTAGGTATTGTTACAAAGCCCTTTGCTTTTGAGGGCCGCCGGCGTATGGAGCAGGCGGAAAAGGGCATTGCCGCTTTGCGGGAACAGGTGGACTCCCTGGTGGTGATCCCCAACGAGCGTTTGAAGCTTGTCAGCGAAGAGCGCATTACATTGGCCAACGCCTTTATCGTGGCAGATGATGTGCTGCGTCAGGGCGTGCAGAGCATTTCCGACTTGATCCAGCTGCCCGGAATTGTCAACCTGGACTTTGAGGACGTGAAGTCCGTTATGCAGAATGCTGGTTACGCGCACATGGGCGTAGGCCATGCCAGCGGCAAGGATAAGGCTGAGCAGGCCGCCATGGCTGCTATTTCCAGCCCCCTGCTGGAAACCAAGATTGCCGGAGCCCGGGGCGTTATCATCAACATCACTTCTTCTCCGGACATTGCTCTGGACGAGATCGATACTGCGTCTCAGATCGTTACCGAGCGTGCTCATGAGGACGCCAACATTATTTGGGGCGCTACCTTTGACGAGAACATGGAGGACGAAATGTCCGTCACCGTTATCGCCACCGGATTCCAGGGCGGCGACGGGGAGAAGCCCAAGGGCGCTCTGGATGTGGATATGGACCTGGACGACGATTTCTTGGGCAATGAGCCCGTGGCTACCACACCTTCCACACCCACTCGCTCTACCCGTTCCCAAGAGCCCCGGGTGGATCCTGCGGTGATTGACGACGATGACACCTTTACAGATATCATGTCTATTTTTAACCGGAAATAAGAAGCCTGTCTGGGCACAAGATGTTGTATGAAAAAAGGGAGCCGCCAACCGCGGTTTCCTTTTTTTACGAATAAAAGCATTAGGGAGGACTTACTATGAGCAAATGGATTGATGGGGTACATCACATCGCATTGAAACCTACCCCGGACCAGTACCAAAAGACCGTGGAATTTTACACCCAGATTCTGGGAATGGATATCAAACGGAGCTGGGGTGACCCGGAACGGCCTTGCCTGATGGTTTCCTGCGGGGATAATTCCTGCATGGAGATTTTGAGCAATGATACGCCTGCTCCCCGGGGCGGCGCTTTGGACCATATAGCTTTTGCCACCACTAAGGTGGACGAGCTGATCGAACGGGTACGCCAGGCTGGGTATGAAGTCACCATCGAACCCAACGATTCCGACGCCCTGGGAATTCCCATTCGCATTGCCTTCTGCTATGGCCCCATTGGGGAGTACATCGAGTTTTTCTGGGAGAAATAATGATGGCGGAAACACTGCGGGTCAACACGAAAGATTTGCCGGAAGTGGCATCCACGCTTCGGGCGGGGCAGCGGGTGCTGCTTTCTGGAGTCTGCTATACTTCCCGGGATGCGGCGCATAAACGCATTACGGAGATGTTAGACCGTGGGGAGCAGCCGCCCTACGATTTAAAGGGAGCGGCGATCTACTACGCAGGCCCAACGCCAGCGCCTAAGGGGTTGCCGATTGGATCCTGCGGGCCTACGACTAGCGGACGCATGGATCCCTATACACCTCGCTTTTTGGATTTGGGGTTAAAGGCCATGATTGGCAAAGGAAAACGCAGCCCTGAAGTGATCCAGGCCATACAGCGCAATGGCGCGGTGTATTTTTGCGCCATTGGGGGAGCAGGAGCGTTGGCAGCCCAGTGCATTGAAAGCATGGAAGTGATTGCTTTTGAAGACCTGAGTTGTGAATCTGTCAAGCGTCTGGTGCTCAAGGATTTCCCCTTGATCGTAGC
>DXXH01000012.1:11437-24364 GCA_019416395.1 Clostridiales bacterium | reverse complement strand
ATCGTAGCCATTGATTGCGTGGGGGGAAATATCGTACGATAAAGCTTTCCGGAACTATGTGTCCGGAAAAAGGGACATTATAGAGAAAGGAAGCCTGCCTTTGTTTGACTTTATTATGAAAGCGCTTGTTCCTGGTTATGGAAAAAAGGACGAGCCTCAGATCCGGGAGAAAAGTGGCCGGGTGGCAGGAGCTGTTGGGATCGTCACCAACTTTTTACTATTTGTTATCAAACTGATTGCCGGATTTGTGTCGGGCAGTGTGGCCATAATGGCGGACGCTGTGAATAACTTGACCGATTCCGGTTCCTCGATCGTCATGTTGGTGGGATTCAAACTGGCGGGAAAACCTGCTGATGAAAAGCACCCATTTGGCCATGCCCGTATTGAGTATTTGTCGGGAGTGATCGTCTCATTTATTGTCCTGTTTTTAGGACTGGAGCTGGGCATGACTTCCGTGGAAAAAATCATCACCCCGCAGGATGCGGAGTTCAGTACAGTGGCCTTGGCGATTTTGCTGGTGTCCATTCTTATCAAACTGTGGCAGTGCTTTTTCTACCGCAGTGTGGGAAAGACCATTCACTCGGACACAGTGTTTGCTACGTCCAGCGATAGCCGGAACGACGTGATCGCCACCTCTGTGGTGCTGCTTGGGGCGTTGATTACCCGGTTTACCAGCTTGAATTTGGACGGCTTTTTGGGCCTTGCGGTGGCCATATTCATTGTGATTTCCGGTGTGAAGCTGATTATGGAAACGGGGAATCCCCTGTTGGGTATGGCTCCTGATGAGAAGCTGGTAAGAACCATCTATGAGAAGATCCTCTCTTACGATGGAATTTTCGGGATTCACGATTTGACTGTCCATAATTACGGAGAGGGAAAATGCTTTGCTTCGGTGCATTGCGAGGTTCCTGCGGAACGGGACATTCTGGTGAGCCACGATATTATCGACAACATTGAGCGGGACTTTCAGCGGGATCTGGGAATACACCTGGTGATCCATTTGGATCCCATTGTCACGGAAGATGAACGCACCAATAAGTTGCGGGAACAAGTCCGCAAGTTGCTGCGGGTAGTTTATCCCCAAGCATCTATGCATGATTTCCGTGTGGTGTGGGGTGTGACCCATTCCAATGTGGTGTTTGACGTGGCGGTTCCCTTTTCTCTCAAGGAAAGCGACCAGCAGATTCGTGACAGAATCGACGAAGCGGTGAAAACTTTGGATCCGGATTATCGGACAGTCCTTACCATTGATCGGGAAGGGACTGTAAACGATCTGGAGAGCTGAATATCTTGAGTTTTGCGGAAAATTAAAAATCCCCTGGTGAAAACCAGGGGATTTTTCTGTCCGGAAAAGTGGATTTAGTTTTTTACAAAGAACTGATCGTACCAGACAATAAAAGAGTAGAACGACCAGATTTTCTGCATGTTTTTCGCTTTGCCGGTTTTGTGGTCGTCCAGCAATTTCATCAGTTCGCTGGTGACAAAAAACTTTTCAGCGATGTCGCTTTGGAACGCCTCTTTGACTAGGTTGTAATACTTATCTTGCTGCAACCAATCGGACAGTGGTACCGGGAAACCCAACTTTTTCATTTTGGCGGTCTCTTCGGGAAGCTGCTTGATGGCTGCACTGCGCAGTGCTTTTTTCGTGGTTTCCGTAGCGCAGTCTGCCCGGTAACGGCTGGGGATCCTGGTGGAGAGTTCCAACATTTTCTTATCCAAGAAGGGGACACGCAGTTCCAAGGAATTGGCCATGCTCATTCGGTCGGCCTTCAGCAGAATGTCATAGATCATCCAAGTGTGCATGTCCACGTATTGCAGCTGTGTGGGCTCGTCCAGATTGGGAACTTCGTCAAAGTACCGTTTGCTGTACTCTTCCGGAAGCTTGGAAGTGATGGGGCGCTTCAGATATTTTTGCCGCTCTTGGGGGTTGGTAAACACGTAGTTGGCCCGCATGAACCTCTGATAGGGTTCCATGGAGCCCCGGATAATAAAATGCTTTCCTTTGAATTCCGGCATGTGCTTTGCCACGGCTCCAGCCAGTTTCCGCACAGGACGGGGTACTTTCCGGGTATATTGGGCGAAATGCCCGCCCTGCAGGTACATGGGATAGCCGCCGAAAAGTTCGTCAGCACCTTCGCCGGACAGCACCACTTTTACATATTTTCGGGCGTTCTGTGCCAGGAAATACAGGGGGATCTCCGAGGGGTTGGGCAAAGGCTCGTCCAACATATATTGAATCTTGGGCATGGCCTCAAAAAATTCATCGGCGGAAACCTTGTTGGAAATATTCTGGACTCCGATGGTTTTGGAGAATTTCTGGGCATAGGGGAGTTCGCTGTATTTTTCTTCCTCATAGCCTACAGAGAAGGTCTTGACCTTTTTGGTGCCCTTGGAGATTTCCCGCACCACATAGCTGGAGTCTACACCGGAAGAGAGGAAGCAGCCCACTTCCACGTCGCTGATCTGGTGCATGGCTACGCTTTCAGAAAATTCCTTGGTGATGGCGTCTTCCCAGTATTCCAGGGACTTGTCTTCCTCGATGTTGTACCGGATACGGTAGTACCGTTCCACGGAAAGTTTGCCGTCCTTGTAGGTGAAGCAGTGAGCGCCGGGGAGTTTGTACACGTTCTTAAAGATAGTGTTCTCGTAGGGGATATACTCATAGGACAAGTACTCAGGAATCCGTTCCTCGTCCAGCTCTTTTTTGAAGCCGGGGTGGGAGAGGAAGCTTTTGATCTCCGAGCCGAACAAAAATTGATCGCCGTTTTTGTAGTAATAGAAAGGCTTGATGCCGAAAATATCCCGGGCGCCGAAAAATTCCTTTTTCACGCTGTCCCAGATGACAAAGGCGAACATGCCCCGCAGTTTTTGCAGGATTTCTTTCCCGTATTCCTCATAGCCGTGGAGAATGGTTTCGGAATCGGTGCGGGTTTTAAAGACATGGCCTTTTCCCAGCAAGTCTTCCCGCAGGCTTTGGTAGTTGTAGATTTCTCCATTGAAGACTAGCACTTTTGTGCCGTCCTCGTTTAACAGGGGCTGACGTCCGCCTTCCAAATCGATGATGGACAGCCGGCGGAATCCCAGGGACGCGTCTTGGTCCACATAGTAATCCGCGTCGTCAGGTCCCCGGTGGATAATCCGGTCAGCCATCGCTTTTACCACATTTTCCGGGCTGGCCACTTCCGGGGTGTTTTTAAATCCCACAAAACCGCACATGGGCAAGATCTCCTTTCGCTTCTGTGAAGTTCGTTTTTTATGAAATCAACTGGCGGTATTCCCCTTTCAACTTTCCGCCGCAAGTCTCCACACACCGCTTGGAAAGCACTTCCAACGCGTCTAGAAAACCGTGGCCCAAAGGGGTATCCTTTTTGATCAGGGAAAGTTCTGTGCAGCCTAAAATAACGCTGTCGCATCCGGCATCAAAGAGCTCGTCGCTGACCCGCCGGAATTTTCCCATATTGGCAGGCAGCCCTGCCTTGATATCGTCGTAAATCAGCGACATGACAAGATTCTGGCCCAACGGGGAAGGCACAGCCCAGCCCATGCCGCATTGCTCTAACGCCTGCTGGAACAACCCGGTTTTCACCGTGCCAGTGGTAGCCAGGATTCCCACTTTTTTCTTGCCAGCGTTTTGCAGTTCCTGGGCGGTTTCTTTCACCATATGCACAAATGGAACGGAAACACTGCCGGAAAGCTCCTGATAAAAGTAGTGGGAAGTGACACAGGGGGCGCAAAGAACTTGGGCGCCCATTCGCTCTAATGACTGAGCCATACCTTCCAATACCGGCAGAGGAGACGGCTTGGACCGGTCCAGAATGTAGGCGGTCCGGTCCGGCACCTGGGGATTGTTGTTCACCAGGATATTCAAATGTTCCTGATCGGTTTTGGCGTCGGTCATCTGAATGATCAGCTCCAGCAGGTAAGCGGTGGCCATAGGCCCCATGCCGCCGATGATGCCCAAGGTTTCCATAGCGTCTCTCCTTGAACGGCGCGTCTTAGTCCCGCAAACCCTTGTTGCCGAAATAGCGCCGGTATTTTTCAAAATAATGGAACTGGTTCTTTTGGTAGTGCACCCACCGTTTGAAAGAACGGTCCCCTTCGTAGTAATAGGAATGGCACACTTTCCCAGCTTTGATCAGCGCTTTGGCTTCCGCCTTGACGCTTTCGCTTTTCACGTACTGGAAGATGATCTTGGTGGGAATGATGGTCCACAGCACTTTGTTTTTTGCCACCGTGCAGGGCATATCCTTGTGATAGATCACGTCGTCCACCAGCCACTTGGCCAAATTGTACCCGGCAGCCGTGACGAAATAGCTGCTGCGTCCCTGGCGCAGGTTCATCTCGAACAGCTTATAGGTGCCGTCCCGGTGGTCGTATTTCATATCGAAGTTGGCAAAGCCCACATAGCCGATGCCTTCCAGGAAATTCTTCATCATCTCGTTGAGCTTTTCGTCATAGCCATTGATGATCGCCGCATAGCTGCCGATGCCTTCCGGAGAATGCTCTTCCAGCAGGGCGTTGCCCAAAGCGATCAGCTTCACCTTTTTATCCCGTCCGCAGTAGCAGTTCATCACCCGCATATTGCTGTCGTCGCCGGGAATGTATTCCTGAAGGATCAGGTGATCCTTGTAGGAAGAGGAATAGATCGCATCCAGGATCGCTGTGAATTCCTCACGGCTTTCGGCCACGAACACCTTTTTCTTATGGGGGAAGTGGCAGTTCCAGTAAGCCACCGAATTGGAAGGCTTAATGATCACCGGGAAATCAAAGGGCAGTTCCACGGTTTTGTAGTTCTCGAAGGAACAAGTGGTGGTTTTCGGGAACGCGAAACCGTGCTCAGTGCATACCTGGTAAAAGCTTTCCTTGATGGACAGCCGCATGAGAAGCTCTTCGTCGATGCACTCAAATTCATAAACACCCCGAAGTTTCTCCTGATTGCGCACCAGCAGCTTGATATAATTGTCCCCGCAGGGAACCAGCAGCAATTTTTTGCCGCTGCCCTGGTAACGCTTGGCAAAGTCCAAAAGCGTTTTGACGAATACCTGGTCGTCTTCCAGATTGGGTTCCGTCACTTCTACAGAAACAATTTTGCTGGCGGTGCAAGGGCCTAACACACCCTTGCCGATGGCCACGGATTTCAGGCCGTATTCCTGATGAAAAGAACGGGCCATGCCGTAAACGTTGATGTCGCTGCCCAAGAGGACAGGCTGAAAGGGAATCTCCTGACTCATGTTTTTTCGGACCTCATTTCAAAATCATCTTGCCAGGCCTTGTTGGGAAGGAAGTCATGAAAAACGAAATCCACGTTCTTCCTGGGAACAAAGGGCCATATCAACATCCCAAGCGGCTTAGGCCTGGGCTTTTTCCTCACTGAAGAACTGCTGATACCATACCAGGAAGGTATAAACTGTCCAAACCCGGCGGCTGTTGTCCGCCTTCCCGGCCTTGTGGTCGTCAAGCAGTTTCACCAGCTTTTCCGTATGGAAAAACTTTTCCGCTACAGGCCCGGTGAACGCTTCCCGGACAATGTTGTAATACTTGTCCTCTTTCAGCCATACACGGGTAGGCACGGGGAAGCCCAGCTTCTTTTTGGAAGCCCACTTGTCCGGCATACGGCGCAAAGCGGCTTTGCGCATGGCGTATTTGGTGTTTTCCTGGTTGACCCGGTACTTGGTGGGAATGCGTCCCGCCAAGGCCATAATCTTTTTGTCCAGGAAGGGAACACGGAGCTCCAAGGAATTGGCCATGCTCATTTTGTCGGCCTTCAAGAGAATGTCTCCCACCATCCACATGTTCAAGTCCACAAACTGCATTTTGGTAACCGGATCTTTGTCCGCTACCATGTCATAGTAGGGCTTGCACAAGGCTTCGGGAGCCGGGGCACCAGTGGGATTTTTCAGCAGGGCACGGCGCTGTTTCTGGGTAAACATATAGGCGTTGCCGATAAACCGGTCTTCCAGCCGTTTTCCCCGACGCACCAGGAAGTTCAGTCCCCGGTGGGCAGGCAGCAGGCCGGCCACGCTTCCGATGAATTTCCGAATGGGGAAGGGGATTTTATCGTACCAGGTACACTCCAAGGGCTCTTTATAGATGTTGTACCCGCCGAAAATTTCGTCAGCGCCCTCGCCGGAAAGGACGACCTTTACATGCTGGGCGGCGGTGTTGCACACGAAATACAGGGCGACAGCGGCAGGGTCTGCCAAAGGCTCGTCCATATGGTACTGGATCTTGGGGAAGTTGCCCCAGAATTCCTCAGGAGTGATAATCTTGCTGATGTTTTTGACAGGAATCTGTTCCGACAGCTCTTGGGCATAGCTGATCTCATTGTATTTTGTGCCGTTGTCAAACCCCACAGTGAAGGTCTTGTCCACATGGGCGGAGCAAGCCACGTAACTGGAGTCCACGCCGGAAGAAAGGAACGAGCCCACTTCCACATCGGAGATCTTATGGGCTTCCACAGAGTCGTCAAAGGTCTTTTCGATCTCGTCCACCCAGTAGTCCAAATTTTTATCCTCTTCGGCGTGGAATTCCGGCAGCCAGTACCGGGTCAGTTCCATTTTTCCGTCCCGATAGCGGAAATAGTGGGCTGGGGGCATTTTGTAAACCCCTTTGAAAAAGGTTTCCGGTCCGGGGGAGTACTGGAAGGAAAGATAATTTTCCAGCGCCTGCTCATTCAATTCCTTGTGAAAATGAGGGTGGTGCAAAAAGCTCTTGATCTCAGAGCCAAACATCAAGGTGCCTTCCATCTTGGTGTAGTACAACGGTTTGATGCCGAAGAAATCCCGGGCGCCGAACAGCTCTTTGGTGGCCTTGTCCCAGATGACAAAGGCGAACATGCCACGGAGTTTGTTCAGCAGTTTTTCGCCGTATTCCTCGTAGCCGTGAAGAAGCACTTCGGAGTCAGTGGCGGTTTTGAACACGTGGCCCGCTTTCAGCAGGTCCTGTTTGATTTCCTGGTAGTTGTAGATTTCCCCGTTAAAGGCCAGCGCTTTTGTGCCGTCCTCGTTTAAAATGGGCTGTCTGCCGCCTTCCAAATCGATGATGGAGAGCCGGCGGAAGCCCAGGGAAATAGTGCCGTCCATATAATAATCCGCGTCATCGGGGCCACGGTGACGGATGGCGTCCGTCATGGAGCGGAGCACGCCAGCATCCTGCTGGGTGTCGCCGCCGTCAATAAATCCAACGAATCCGCACATGGTCGTTACCTGCCTTTCACTAGCCTGTTTTATCGAAGAGAAATTGACTCCCTCCTGAAACCACTCATTTGATTATTTTACCACAAAAAGGGTGAAAATGACAAATACTATTTTCCATTTTCCGATTTTACCGGATTTCTCTTTCAAGCGGAAAAGTATTTCGCCAAAATGGAAAAAACGCCTTTCCATTCAGACGTTGCCGCTGAGCAGAAAGGCGTTTACTATCCGTATATCCAAATTGCATAAAATTACATTTTTATACAATTTGGAAAGAAATGTAACTGAGGGAAAGGGATCCCCAATCACAGGCAAAACTTCAGGAACTATTTTCCCGAGATCGTATGTTCTGTTTTCCGTACCAGTTCAAACAGGGAAGGGGCATATTGGGGGAATTCTTTGGAAAGCTTGTCCGGATTCAATGCCGGTAAGGATTCCCGTACCACACCGGAAGCGTTTTCCAAGCCCTTGCCGTTGAGCAAATAACGGGCCTTAGCTTCCTCTAAGATCATGTGGGCGTCTGTCTGGTGGTTACAGAGCTGTTGGTCCAGGGAAAAGACCTCTTGCGGGTTTTTCCCGTGGGCGGAGTAGAGCATGCGGAACATTTTGTAAACAGCGCCGGAGAAATAAGCGGAAACGTGGTCGGTAACGCCTTCGCTATTGATTTTTTGCAAGATACCAAATACAATATGAAGGGAATTTACCAAAACACGGCGCTGATACTCGGCGGCGGAATTGCCGCTCCGGACTTCCGGGACGGAACTCTCGCTGGGTAGGCTGCCAGGGACAATGACCGCCCCATTCCGGTGGGGCGTGCGTCCCAGCAGGTAATCGCAGGACACGCCGTAGTAGGTGGCGGCACGCACTAGGAAATCCAAACCGCATTCCCGGATCCCTTTTTCATAGTGGGAGAGCAGTGCCTGGGAAATCCCCAGATCCGCAGCCGCCTTTTTCTGGCTGAAGCCCTGTTCCTTCCGCAGCAGAGTCAAGATCCTTGGGAAATCGCTGTTCGTCATAAGGAACACCTCGATTGTCACCTGGAATTTTGGCCAGAATTAGGGTCCGGCCGGTTGGCTTTTTGTAAGCTCAAAGGAACAAAAGCAATGAACGAATAAATGAATATCTAGGATAATTATACAATGCTTCGTGCATGTGTAAATGCCTTATAGGAAATAAAATTTAAAGAAAACGTAGAAAATATTTCTTCTTTTTTGGAAGGTATGGGAGGAAGCTATGAAATCATATGTCATTCACATGATTCGCAATATGCCCTGTGAGGGAAACCTGGAAGGACGGTACATCGGCCGGACCGAATCTCCTCTGGCAGAATCGTCGATCCGGGACCTGCTGGAACTGAAGAGAACGTACCACTATCCGGAAGCCGCCGCTTTTTATGCCAGCCCCTCTACCCGTTGTGTGGATACATTAAAGCTTTTGTATCCACAAGCGGATCCGGAAGTGGTTTTGGAAATGGCTGAGTGTGATTTTGGAGATTGGGAAAATAAGAAGGTGGAAGAGCTGCAACGGGATCCCAAGTTCCTGAGCTGGCTGGAGGAAGGGGGACAGACTGCCCCGCCCAATGGGGAAAGCAGTGTGGTGTTTTTGCAGCGGGTGTGCAAGGGCTTTGAAACCCTGGTGCAGAATCTGATGGCCCAAGGGGAAACCAGCGCCGTGCTGGTGACCCATGCCGGGGTGATCACAGGATTGCTCAGCGCTTATGGATTGCCTCGCGCACAGCCCTATGAATGGATGTGCCAGCCGGGTTGTGGATATTCTGTGCGCATTACCCCCAGCTTGTGGATGCGTTCCATGGTGATGGAAGTGTACGCCACCCTGCCCCAAGATGAGGCGGGGGAACGCCCGGACCACTTGGTGGTGGATCTTGCCAGAGAGGCTGCCCAACGGGCTTGGGGTGGAAAAGAGAAAAAGTCCTCTGAGGGAGAAGATCCTGAAGCTTGACAAAAAGAAAATCCCGGGCTATAATGCCTTCTAATACGAATGACTGGAAAAGACGATGATGGGAAAAAGACGGCAGGGAGCTCCTTAGAGAGCTTGCGGCAGGTGAAAGCAAGCGGGCCCTTGGCGGGATAGCTCGTCCCGGAGTCTCCTTCTACAAACCTTGCAAAGGGGTAGGGAAGGACGTGTGGCGGCGTTAAGCGCTGGGCCTGCAAAGGGGCCAAGAGGGCGGGAGAAAGCTCCCGCCGAACACGGGTGGTACCGCGGAGAAAGCTTCGCCCCGGATGTGACGGAAGTCATGTCCGGGGCTTTTTTTACGTGGCGCCTTTTGGGGATATTGGGAAGATGTGAGGAGAAAGGATTGAAAAGCGATGAACCAGGGGTTTCGAAAGTACAAACCATTCCAGCCCATTGAGTTGAAAGACCGTTCCTGGCCGGATAAGCTGATTCGTCATGCGCCGGTTTGGTGCAGCGTGGATTTGCGGGACGGCAACCAGGCGTTGGTGAATCCCATGAACCTGGAGCAAAAGGTGGAATTTTTCCGCATGCTCACAGCCATGGGGTTTCGGGAGATCGAGGTGGGGTTTCCAGCCTCTTCCGAAACGGAATATGAAATTCTCCGCACCCTGATCGAGGAAGGGCTGATTCCAGAGGGCGTGACCATTCAGGTGCTGGTTCAAGCCAGGGAGCATTTGATCCGCCGGACTTTCCAGGCCATTCAAGGGGCCAAAGATGTGATCGTGCACTTTTACAATTCCACTTCCACGCTGCAGCGAAAAGTGGTGTTTGACACGGATATGGAAGGCGTGATTGACATTGCTGTGGAAGGCGCCCGGTTAATCCGTTCCCTGACAGAAGAGCTTCGGAAATCCCAGCCGGGAATCCGGATCCGCTACGAGTATTCTCCGGAAAGCTTTTCCGGTACGGAAGTGGAGAATTCGGTGGAGATCTGTGACCGGGTCCTGGAAGAACTGGGAGCTACTCCGGAAGAAAAGACGATCATCAACCTGCCCAACACGGTGGAAATGTCTACCCCCAATACCTACGCGGACCAGATCGAGTATGTGTGCCGGAATCTTCGCCACCGGGACAGTGCTGTGATCAGCCTGCACCCCCACAATGACCGCGGTACGGCTGTGGCGGCTACGGAGCTGGGGCTGATGGCAGGGGCGGAACGGGTGGAAGGCACCTTGTTTGGCAATGGTGAACGCACAGGCAATGTGGATATTATGAATTTGGCCATGAATCTGTACTCTCAAGGGGTTGACCCGGAGCTGGATTTTTCCCATATGAACCACATCCGCCAAGTCTATGAGGAGTGTACCCAGATGAAGGTCCATTCCCGCCACCCCTATGCAGGGGAACTGGTGTTCACGGCCTTTTCCGGGTCTCATCAGGATGCCATCAACAAAGGGGTCAATTATATGGCCAAACACGCTTCTCCCTATTGGGAAGTGCCATATCTGCCCATTGACCCAGCGGATCTGGGCCGCCAGTATGAGCCGATTGTCCGGATCAACAGCCAGTCGGGAAAAGGCGGGGCCGCTTTTGTTATGCGGCAGGCTTTCGGGTATCAGTTACCCAAGGAAATGCACCCGGAATTCGGCGCTTTGGTGAAGGCAGCCTGCGAGCATGCCCGCAGGGAGCTGAATCCGGGAGAGGTGTTCGCCATTTTCCAAAAGGAGTATTTGGACATTATTCATCCCTACCATTTGCTGACCTACCGGATTTTCGAGGAGAACGCGGGGCAGGGCCAAGTGCTGGTGGACTTTGAGGGCGTGATCCGGTACCATCATGTGAATAAAGAAGTAGCTGGCAGGGGCAATGGTCCCATTGATGCCTTTTTCAACGCTCTGCGTACTCTGGGGCTTACGGACTACGAGTTTGTGTCCTACAGCGAACATGCCGTGACTACGGGCGCCGACTCCAAAGCTGTGTCCTACATACAGCTGCGCCACCAGCAGGAAACTGTGTTTGGGGTGGGCATGGACAGCAATATCAGCATCGCCTCTATCAAAGGAATTATTTGCGCCATCAACCGGCGGGAGACAAAACAGAATAAGACTTAAAAATACAACAGAAAAATCAAGGGCCGCGAAACACTTTCGCGGCCCTTGACCGATAGGGGATTGATTATGGAAATTCCGTTTTGGAGCTCAGTTCAAAGCGGTCAGTTGTCCCAGGAGCAAAAAGATCCCCATCAAAACAGGCTGGTGGGCCAAATAAATCACCAGGCTGTGACGGCCCAGAAAACTCAGGGGACGCAGGCCGGGCATGAGGAGTTCCTTGGCCTGCTCGCTTTTTTTCAGAATCCCCCACAGGAAATACCCACTGCAGAACAGGAAAAACCAGGGGATCAGCGGAAAGTAATCCGTGGAGTAAAAGCTGGGGGAGTGGAATCCCAAAACCGCCGGAATATCGGATTGATACAGCACGTCCGGAAGGGGGAGAAAGGCCAGCCCCTCAAAGCCCAGACTGCCCCGGGGAATATTCCGGGTGATCAAGAACAGAAAAAATGCCCCTGCCAGCCCTGCCCAGGCGGGAATCTTTTGAAAAAGCTTGTCCAGCGGAATCATCAGCAAAGCGGATAGACCCAACAGATTCAGCACGCCGTAGAGAATTCTCTGAGAGGGCATCACCAGCCAGGTGATTGCTGTGATGGCTGTGGCGAATCCCACCAATAGAAGGCCCCGCTTTATGTGGTGTCGGGAGAGCTGCCAGCACATTCCCGAAAGGAGAATAAAGGTCCAGCAGATACTCTGTTGCCAAATGTATCCGGGCCAGTCGTTGTACCAGGCAGAGGGAAGGCGGAAAATGTCCACCAAGTCATACATGCCGTGGTAGGCCACCATGCTGATCAGGCAGATCCCGCGCACTGTGTCCAGCAGGCCGTAGTGAGAAGGTTTTGTGGGGCGGATAGTGCTGTCCGTCGGGGAACTCAATAGCCAAGCACCCCTTTCAGGGATTCGTCTTCCATTACCCATTGGTCCACATGGATCACCCGGTAGTGATCCCGGTCGTCCCGCACCACCACTTGGGAAATACCGGCGTTAATCACCATGCGCTTGCACATGGAACAGCACATGGCGTTCTTCACGTATTCCCCGGAAGGCACCTCTTTGCCCACTAAATAAAGGGTGGCCCCGATCATGTCCCGGCGGGAAGCGCAGATGATGGCGTTTGCTTCCGCATGGACGCTGCGGCACAACTCATACCGTTCTCCCCGGGGGATCCCCAACTGGGTCCGCAGGCAGTAGCCCAAATCCGAACAGTTTTGCCTGCCTCTGGGTGCGCCCACATAACCAGTGGAAATCACCTCGTCGTTTTTTACGATCACGGCGCCGTAAAGCTTCCGCAGGCAGGTGCCCCGCTGACTGACCGCCTCGGCCAAATCCAGATAATAATTGGTTTTATCCCGCCGCTGTATTTTTTCCATGGGCGATACCCCCTTTTTTTCTTGCTATTATACCTTGTCCTGCTGGGTTTGGCAACTTTACATTTTTTCGGGGAAATGGTACAATCCTTATGATTAGTCCAAAGAAGGAGGGGCGGTATGGCGGGTGCGTTGATGGGCTCAATCCTGGCGTTGACGGTTTTTGCATTGTTTCAGTGCACTGGAATCGCCATTGCCCAGGTTGTCCTCTTCAAGGAGAACTCTGGAATCCGGCTGTTAGTGGGCAGCGTCTGGGGAAGTATGCTGCTCCAGTGGTTTCCAGTGGTCTTTGCCTTTTTCCTGGATTTCACCCCCGCCGCCCTGGGATGCGGCCTGGGTCTTTCC
>DXXH01000012.1:0-11427 GCA_019416395.1 Clostridiales bacterium | reverse complement strand
AGCTGAATATTTTCCAGATTGGGACCGCTTTTCGCCGGAGAAAATTCCTCTGGGTGGTTCTCGCCGTGTGGGGATTTTTTTGCTTTTTGGTGTGGCATTCCTTCCGGTGGGAGAACGGTGTGGTGTATTCCAGCCAAGCCACTTATGGGGATATGAGCATGCACCTGAGCTTTATCACGTCTTTAGCGAATCAGCAGGATTTTCCGCCGGATTATTCCCTTTTGCCCGGGACGCGGCTGGCCTATCCCTTTCTGTCGGACAGCATTTCTTCCAGCCTTTATCAGCTGGGAGCGCCCTTGTGGTTTGCCTACGCCTTGCCCATGTGGGTGGCGGGAGCCCAAGTGCTGTTCGGGCTGTACGCTTTTTTCTCCCGCATGACTGGGGGAAAGGGCCGGACGGCTCTTGCGTGGCTGTTTTTTGTATTTAACGGTGGTTTTGGATTTGTCTATTTTCTGGGTGGGAGCGCGGAAAACTTCACCCGGATTTTTACGGCCTTTTATGAAACTCCCACCAACCTGCTGGGAGAAAATATCCGTTGGGTCAATGTGATCGTGGACATGATGCTGCCCCAGAGAGCGACATTATTTGGCTGGGCGATCTTGTTCCCGGCGCTGTATTTGCTGTACCGGGCGGTATTTCAAGGAGAAGAGCGGGACTTTCTCCTGGTGGGCCTTATGGCGGGAGCCATGCCCATGGTCCATACCCATTCCTTTTTAGCCCTGGGATTGATCTGCGGAGTGTGGATGATGGAATCCCTATGCAGGGGGCTTTTTTGGGAGACTCTGGCTGCCAGGGTGGGGAAAGTCCTGGCAGTTTTAGGGCTTGTGGTGTTTTGCGTGGTAAAAGAAGCCGTGCGTGGAAAAGAGGACTCTTCCTTGTTTTTGGGAGCTGCCGGGGTGATCTTGGTGCTTTGTCTGGCCTTGGTGGGATTCCTGGTGGGGGAGACGGTTCGGAAGCGCAATGCCCGTCAGGTGCTTTCTACGTGGGGAGTGCTGTTGTTGGCAGCATGCGTGTTGGCAATCCCCCAGCTTTTTTATTGGACCTTCCACCAGGCGGGTGAGGGGAACTTTGTCCGCGGTCATTTTGGCTGGGTGATTGGCAGTGACAGCTATTTGCTGTTTTATTTGAAGAATTTGGGTTTGGTAGCGGTGCTGGCTTTTGGGGGATTGCTCCTCGCAAAAAGCCGGGAATTTGCCCAGTATGCTCCGGCTTTGGCCATTTGGCTCTTGGCGGAGTTGGTGGAGTTCCAACCCAATGATTACGACAACAACAAACTGTTTTACCCCGCGTTTGCCTTTCTTTGCTGCGCCGCCGCGCAGTGCGCCTGGCGGGGATGGAAGCTTTTGCGGGATAAACGGGCCCGAGTGGGAGCAGCAGCCGGTTTGGTGGCGGTAACGTCTTTTTCCGCGGTGTTGACCATGGGACGGGAGACTGTGGCGAGCTATGAGCTGTTCGGACAGGGGGCATTGTCCCTGGCTCAGTGGGTAGAGGAGAATACGGAGCCTGACGCGGTGATCCTCACCGATACCCGTCATAACAATGAGATCGCATCTTTGACAGGCCGGGATGTGGTGTGTGGATCGCCTTCCTATTTGTTCTATCATGGCTTGTCCTATTGGGGAAACGAACAAGCAGCGCGGACGATCTACGAATCCCCGGAAAATGGGGGGGTTCTTCTGGAAAAATTCGATGTGGCCTATATCTTGGTCAGCGACTTTGAGCGGACTTCCTACCAGGTAGATCAGGAAGCATTGGACGGCCTTTATTCCCGGGTGTATGATGATGGCAGCCGGGTGCTTTATCAAGTGACAGAACAGGAGGAAAAACCATGAGCCATCTATCGGATCCCGGGCAGATCAAAGAGGTGCTTGCCCGTCACGGATTTCACTTTTCAAAAGCTTTGGGGCAGAATTTTTTGATCAACGGAAGCGTGTGTCCCCGTATGGCGGCGGAGTGCGGTGGGGAAGACTGTGCCGGCGTGATCGAGGTTGGTCCTGGAATTGGGGTGCTGACCTGGGAGCTTTCCCAGGTGGCAAAAAAGGTGGTTGCGATCGAGCTGGACCAGCGGCTGTTCCCCGTGCTCGATGAAACGCTGGCCGGATGTGAAAATGTGAAGATCGTTCCTGGCGACGTGATGAAACTGGACCTGCATGAACTGATCCAGAATGAATTTGGCGGTGGTCCGGTGTGCGTTTGCGCCAATTTGCCCTACTACATCACTTCACCGGTAATTCTCCGATTGTTAGAGGAAGACTTGCCCTTGACTTCCATTACGGTAATGGTGCAAAAAGAGGCCGCTCAGCGGTTGTGCGCCCCTCCGGGTTCTCGGGAATGTGGCGCGGTGAGTGTGGCGGTCCATTACCGCAGTGTTCCCAAGGTGCTGTTTCCGGTGGGGCGGGGAAGTTTTATGCCCCCGCCCAAGGTGGATTCTGCTGTCATTCGTCTGGATATATTACGGGAACCGCCTGTCCAGGTCCGAGACGAGGAGTGGTTTTTTAAAGTATCCCGGAGCGCCTTTGCACAGCGGCGGAAAACGGCGGCCAATTCCATTTCGGCTACCTTGGGGCTGTCCAAGTCCCAAGTCGAACAAGGGCTGGCGGCAGCAGGAGCGGCGGTCAATGCCCGGGCGGAGCGCTTGACCTTGGAGCAGCTGGCGGTTCTTTCCAATGCTTTGCTCCAGGGGAATGGAGAAGCGCCTTGCCACAAGGAAAAGAACGGGGTATAATAAGAGCATTCCTGTTTGAATTGTGGGAAAGGAAGACGAGCGATGACGAATGTGGAACGAAAACTGTATCGTCTGCTGTTGTTCGCCGATGGAGCGGCTATCGTGATCAGCATGGTGGCGGGGCCTTTGCGGCATACATCCATGGCGATTGGATCAGCGGTCAGCGCAGGGATCATTTCCCTGTGCTTAATTGTGTACGGCCTGTATTTCTGGCCGTGGAAACGATGAGGGGGCAGAAAGGGGGAATCCGCCTGGCCCGGGTGGAAGACGCCCCGGAACTTTTGGAGATTTACGCCCCTTACGTGAAGAATACAGTGGTTTCTTTTGAATATCAGGTGCCTACGGTGGAAGAGTTTACCCATCGGGTGGAAAGTACGTTGGTCCAACATCCCTATTTGGTGTGGGAAGAGGAAGGTAAACTTTTAGGGTACGCCTACGCCCATCCCTATGCTGTCCGTCCCGCCTACCAGTGGGGTGCGGAGCTTACGGTGTATTTGCGGCCGGAAGGGTGCCACCAGGGAATAGGTACCAAGCTGTATGGTGTGTTGTTTGACCTGCTGCGGCTGCAAGGGGTGCGCACGGTATATGGGTGTATTACCGCAGAAAATCAAGCTAGTGTGGCCATGCACACTGCCCTGGGATTTCATGAGGGTGGCTGTTTTCACAATGCTGGGTATAAACAAGGCCGCTGGCTGGACGTGCTGTGGCTGGAAAAGGAAATCGCGGACTATGACGAACCCAAGCCTTTAGTGCCTTTTTCTCAGTTGGAACGTGCAGAGGTGGAAAAGGTATTGGATAAGTGGAATGCGTAAAGGGAGAAATGACAGAAAAATGCCCCGCCATGTGGCGGGGCATTTTATATGGGGTTCTTTTTGAATTACATGGACTCGGGAGCCGTCACCTTGAACAGTTCCAAAGCGTTTTCCAGTACCGTGCGGGTGGCAGTGCACAGGTACAGCCGAGCGGCGGTCAAGGACTCGTCCGAGCCTTTCACCCGGCACGCGTTATAGAACTTGTGGAACAAGGTGGACAAGTTCATCACGTACTTGGTGATCTTGGCGGGATCCAGGGCTTTCGCCGCGGCGGTGACCTCGCCGGTATAGGAAGACAGGTAGCGGATTAACTCCAGTTCTTCGGGGGCAGTGAGAAGAGCCAAATCTTCCGCCGAGCATTCCCGGGGAGTAACGCCGTCCGCTGCCAGGTTTTTCAAAATGCTGCAAATCCGGGCATGGGCGTATTGCACGTAATATACCGGGTTCTGGGAATCTTGCTGGACTGCCAGATCCAGGTCAAAGTCGATGCGGGTGTTGGCCTCGTAAGAGTTGAACAGGAACCGGGCGGCGTCCACCGGAACTTCTTCCAGAAGGGTGACCAGGGTGATGGCTTTGCCGCTGCGTTTGCTGGCTTTCACGATTTCCCCGTCCCGCACCAGGCGGACCATCTGCATCAAAACCACGTCAAGCCGGGTGGCGTCTACACCCAGGGCGGTGAGGGCAGCCTTCAAACGGGGCACGTAACCATGATGGTCAGCGCCCAGCACATCGATGGCTCTGTCAAAGCCACGGGTGACCAGCTTCCCGTAATGGTAGGCGATATCCGGCACCACATACGTGGGTACACCGTTGGAGCGTACCAGCACAAAATCCTCGCTGCCATACTTTTCTCCGTGGAACCATACTGCGCCTTCCTTCTCGTAGGTGGCGCCCTTTTCCTGAAGCAGCTGGATTACCCGTTCCACAGCCCCGTTTTCATGCAGGCTGGATTCCTTGAACCAGTTGTCGTATTCCACCCGGTAGCGCAGCAAATCGTCGTGGAGACCTTGGATATTCTTGGGCAGGGCGTAGCCCACCAGTGCGGCCCGGCGCTCCTCTTGGGTGGCGTCAACATATTTGTCGCCGTATTCCTGGGCAAAGTTTTTCGCATGTTCCACAATGTCGGCGCCTTTGTATCCATCTTCTGGGAAGGGTACCGCCTCTTCGCCTTTGTAGATCTGCAGATACCGGGCTTCCAAGGAAGCACCGAATTTATTCACCTGGTTGCCGGCGTCGTTGATGTAAAATTCCCGCTCCACATAATAGCCGGCAGCGTCCAGCACAGAGGCCAAAGCATCGCCCAACACGCCGCCACGAGCGTTGCCGATGTGCATGGGTCCGGTGGGGTTGGCAGAAACAAATTCCACCAAAACACGTTTGCCCTCCCCAAAATTGCTGCGGCCATAGTCTTTGCCCAGCTTGTGGACGTCTTGGAGCACTTCTCCATAGAAACGGGGTTCATAGGTGAAATTCATAAATCCAGGGCCGGCAATTTCGCACTTGCTGAAATAGGTGCCGGAAAGATCCAGATTTTCCTGAATGGCCTGGGCAATCTTTACGGGAGCCATGCGGAAGGTCCGGGCGCCAGCCATAGCGGCATTGCAGGACCAATCCCCGTGGGAGCGGTCCGCCGGTACTTCCAGGGCGATTTCCGGCAAAGCGGCTTCGGGAAGCTGCCCCTTTTTGATGGCTTGGCTCATGGCCTGTTCCAGCGCTTCCCGCAATTGGGCGGTGGCTGTGGCGACTAGTTGAGACATGTTTTTCAATCCTTTCTTTTGCTGTTAGATCTCAAGCCCCGCCCGGCTGCGAGGTTTGACTTCCACGGTGATTTCATTGCTGCTGGACAGGTTGGAATCAATGTCCAGGGTGTATTTGATATCGATCCTGCCGCCCAGGTCCCCCAGCGAGGAACGCAGGGAGCTGGTGAAAACCCCTACGGACAGAGTGCCGTAGCCTGTGTCGTAAAGGCAGAGGCGCCGGCGGCCTTCTTCCAGCACCAGTCGGGTGGCGGAACCAGACCGCATCATGGTCACTTTGCCAGGCTCGACCTTTAACACAGAGGTGTAGGAAACCTTGGGGTTTTCCGTATCATATTCCTTATAGGCGATAAACCGGGCGCCGCCACGGTGGGTATAGGCGCCGGTGGTGTTCAAGGTGATCTCCCCGGAGCCTTCTTCAAAGTCCGCGTAATTTTGCCGGCCAATAATATTGATGTCGTAATCGTCCTTTAACATTCCCATTTTCCTTCTTTCCCGGTTAGGTGGGATAGCTTTCGATGTCGATGCGCTGGGTGCGCCCTTCCACGCTGTGGCCCAGGAACAGTTCTGCTACGTTCATAAAGTTTTCCGGGGTATCTGTGACAAAGTATCCCACTTGCCGGGGACTTCCTGTTTCACAGAGCAAATTCTCTTTCTCCAACGCTTGGGTCATGGCCAAAGCCGCTTCCCGGCCGCTGTCAACCAAGGTGACCCCACGGCCCATTACGGAAGCAATGGTGGGAGCGATAATGGGATAGTGGGTGCAACCCAAGATCAGTGTATCCACCCCGGCTGCCCGCAGGGGAGCTAAATACCGCTCTGCCACAAGCCGGGTTACTTCGTCCTGGGGAGATACAAAACCGTTTTCCACCAGAGGAACAAACAGGGGACAGGCTTGAGGATACACTTCAAATTTGTGGTTGATCCGCAGCAGGGCACTGCGGTAGGAATCGCTGGCAATGGTGGCCGCTGTGCCGATCACGCCGATCCGCCCGTTTTTGGTGGCGGCGGCAGCAGCCCGGGCGCTGGGACCGATCACGTCGATAAAGGGAACGCTCAAGGCTTCGCCCACGCTTCTGGCCACAGAACTGACCGTGCCACAAGCCGCTAAAACGGCTTTGACATTTTGAGAGAGAAGGAAGGCCATATCCTGCCGGGCGTACCGGAGAATGGTGTCATTTCCCCGGGAGCCGTAAGGAACCCGGCCTGTATCACCAAAGTAGACAATGCTTTCGCCTGGCAGCACTTGTTCCAGCTGTTTGACGGCGGTCAGGCCACCTAAACCGGAATCGAATACGCCAATGGGTCGGTTATCCATGGATACACTCCTTCCCGAAATTACTGTCCAGCCTTCTGAAAGGCCAACTCAATGAGCTTATCCAACAGTTCCCCATAGGTAAGTCCCATGGACATCCAAAGCTTGGGGTACATGCTGATGGAAGTAAAGCCCGGCAGTGTGTTGATCTCGTTGAGGATGACCCGGTGATCGCCCTCGGTGACGAAGAAGTCCACACGGGCAAGGCCAGAACACCCCAGCAGCCGGTAAGCGCGCACAGCTACCTGGCGGATTTTCTCAGAAACTTCCGGATCCAGCCGGGCGGGAATGTAAAGCTGGCTGGTGCCGTTGATGTATTTGTCGTCGTAATCGTAGAATTGGGCGGAAGCGCCGATTTCTCCTACGATGGAAGCTTCCGCATCCCGGTTGCCCAATACGGCGCATTCCACTTCCTGGCCTTTGATGCCTTCTTCCACCACGATTTTGGAATCTTCTCGGGCGGCTTTCTCAATGGCGGCGTCCAAATCCTCAAAGCGCTCCACCTTACTGACGCCTACAGAGGAACCGGCGTTGGCGGGCTTTACGAAGACGGGAAAATCCAAACGCGCTTGAATTTTATTTTTAATGGTATCTGCCGCAGCGGTAAAACGGTCGGCGTAGAACCACAGATAGTGGGCCTGTTCCACGTCTGCGCTGGACAGCAGGGTGTGGGTTACGGCTTTGTCCATGCACACTGCGGAAGCCAGAGTGCCACAACCCACGTAGGGAATTCCCGACAGCTGGAACAGTCCTTGAATCGTGCCGTCCTCACCGTTTTTGCCGTGAAGAGCGGGGAAGAGAACGTCCAGGGGAATGATTTCGGCATTCTCGTCCCGGAGCACTACCAGTCCGTGAACCGAAGGGTCCGGGGAGAGGAAAGCGGGGGTTACGGGGCCCTGTTCCCAGGCGCCGCTGACGATGTCTTTCACATCGCCGGTGAACAGGCGCCATTCTCCTTTTTTGGTGATCCCCACCATATGCACATCGTATTTTTCCGGAGAGAGGTTTTCCAAGATGGAAGTGGCCGACATCCGGGAGACTTCATGTTCGGAGGAAACACCCCCGAAAATTACAGCTAGGCTCAGTTTACCGCTTTGATTCATCGCGATCACACCCCATACGAGTAATATTTAGGCCAGCATAGCGTTGGACCAGGGCCTTCCTAATCATATAAAGAAAGGCAGACTCGATTCATTATTATACTATGCTTGTAGGGATTTCGCAACTCTTTTCCAGGGGCTTTCCGGGAAGCGGCCAAAAAAAGATAGACTTTTTCCGGGGGTCATGCTATACTGTTACCCGGATAACTGTCAACGCGTGTAATTGGAGTGAATGATTTTGGATATAAAAGCCTTTGAGTTGATACAGAACGGCCTGTATGAGGAATTGGCCAAGCAGGGGTTTAGCGAGCCCCAGCCCCTCGATGACCCGGCGGGCCGCATGGTGATGTTCACCGCGGCGGACGTGGCCTACGGACTTTTGTATGACAGCAAGCAGCAGCGGTTTGAACTGCGCTCCACCACCTTGAAAGAGGGGGGAGAGCCCGGTACTTGGCGCAGCTTGTCCCTGTGGTTGTTCGACGAGAAGGAAGGCACCCGGGCCGACGCGGAAAGCATCTTGAACGATTTCCTGGAAGTGGTTCAAGGGCCCAAGCGCGTGGCGGTGGTGCAGCAGAAACGCAGGAATAAAGACGGGGAACGGACAGTGGACCCCTTGTTTTTCCTGAACCGGCTGGTGAATATTTTCCCGGAGCTGAAAGACGAGATCAACCAGGAAAAGATCGTGTATGGCCAAGTGCGGTATGTGACTTTTGTCAAAGCCCATGTAGTGTCCCGGTGCCAGGATTTGGCCGTGCGGTATCCGGACAGCGATCCCATGAAGAAACTTTGCGCCTTGCTGGACGACATGTACAAGGACGGGGATTTGGATACCCGGTCCATTGTCACCATCGGGCTGCTGAACAATCTGGACGACAGCTCTTTCCAAGTGTTTCAGGAACGGGTGGGGGACGATCTGAAAAAAGACATGAAGTTCACCCGGAAGCTGAAAGGCAAGAAGATCAAGCCCGAACGCAAGAAGAAAACAAAGAAAGTCGTGGCCAAGCTTAGCGACCGGCGGTAATGGTTCTGCTGTTTTGACGGACTTTTCAAGAATATAAAACAGGAGCGGGAAAAATACCCGCTCTTCTTTTTGCTGTGAAGAACCGGGAGATAAACCACCGGGACGATGGGGAACCGCTGGGCAAGAGGTGGGGAAATCCAGGAAAAATCCAGGTTTTTTCCTTGACAGCCGGGACTCCCTTGTGGTATACTTGTATCACCTCGAAAAAGAGGTTCTTTTTTTGTGCCTGTTTTTCTGAGGGAGGCCGGGGCGAAAACGCCCCAAAAATTTTTCCGTAAAACGGGAGGTGCCGACAAATGAGAGTGAAGATCGTGCTGGCCTGCACTGAGTGCAAGCAGAGAAACTACAACACGAAGAAAAACAAGAAGAACGATCCCGACAGGCTGGAAATGAACAAGTATTGCAGGTTCTGCCGGAAGCACACCCTGCACAGGGAAACCAAGTAAGGAGCAGAAGACATGGCTGAAGACGTCAAGAAGAACGAAAATGGCTTTGTCCGTTTCTTCAAGCGCGTGGCGAAATTCTTCCGCGACTGCAAGGGTGAGATCAAAAAGATCGTATGGCCCACCCCCAAGGCTACGTTCAAAAACACCGGCGTTGTGCTGGTGACCATCATTGTAGTGGCCTTGTTTGTTTTCCTGCTGGACACTGTGTTCATGAACCTTTTGGGTCTTGTGATGGACGTGGCCGGATAATTTCCCTTTTTGGGTTTCAGGAAAGCGGAGGGTACAGATGGCTGAAGAAGCGAAATGGTATGTGGTACACACCTATTCCGGGTATGAAAACAAGGTGGCTTCCAACCTGGAAAAGACGGTGGAAAACCGCCAACTGCAGGATCTGATCCAAGAGATCCGGGTGCCTACCGAAAAGGTGACGGAAATCACCGATTCGGGCAAGCGCAAGGAAGTGGAACGGAAAATCTTTCCCGGCTATGTCATCGTGAAAATGGTGATGACGGACGAATCCTGGTACGCGGTGCGGAATATCCGCGGCTGCACCGGATTTGTGGGTCCGTCCTCCAAGCCGATTCCGCTGACAGAGGACGAAGTGGCCCGGCTGGGTATTGAGAAGAAAGAGGTTGAGGTCAGCTATAAGGTAGGCGACTCGGTGAACATCGTGGACGGGCCCTTGGAAGGGTTTGTGGGCACGGTGGAAGAGATGGACGTGGAGAAAAACCGCGTGCGGGTCACCGTATCCATGTTCGGGCGGGAAACCCCCGTCGAACTGGAGCTGGACCAGGCCGAGCCTGTGGATTGATCCCAGGCGGGACCGCGGCCCTATCCGCGGAACGTTTTTAGGCAGCAAGCGGGTATTTACCCGCCTTGATTGTGAGGGGCAATGCCCCTGTGGGAGGCACAGCTGAAATTTATTGTCACGGCTGTGCCGACATCGACCACGAATTTTGGAGGTGCAAACAAATGGCTCAGAAGGTTACGGGCTTTATCAAGCTCCAGATCCCTGCCGGCAAAGCGACTCCGGCACCGCCTGTCGGCCCCGCGCTCGGCCAGCATGGCGTTAACATTATGGCGTTTACAAAGGAATTCAACGAGCGTACCAAGAACGACGTAGGTTTGATTATCCCCGTCGTGATCACGGTATACGCAGACCGTTCCTTTACGTTTATCACCAAGACCCCTCCGGCCGCCGTGCTGATTAAGAAGGCCTGCGGGATTGAGACGGCTTCCGGTGAGCCCAACAAGAAGAAGGTCGCCAAGATCACCCGCGAACAGGTGCAGAAGATCGCCGAGCAGAAGATGCCCGACTTGAACGCTTCTTCCGTCGAGAGTGCCATGAGCATGATCGCCGGCACCGCCCGCAGCATGGGTATCGAAGTAGTAGATTAATTCCCGGGTGGGAGGAAATCTTTGGATCCGATATTTACCACTGGAGGAAAGATACAATGAAACACGGAAAAAAATATGTGGAAGGCGCGAAGCTCATCGACCGCAGCAAGCTGTATGACACTGCTGAGGCCCTGGACATCTGCGTCAAGACTGGTACTGCTAAATTCGACGAGACCGTTGAGCTGCATGTGAAGCTGGGCGTTGACGGCCGTCATGCCGACCAGCAGGTTCGTGGCGCCATCGTGCTGCCCAACGGCACTGGCAAAAGCGTGCGTGTTCTGGTTATTTGCAAGCCCGAGAAGGAAGAGGACGCTAAGGCAGCCGGCGCCGATTTTGTTGGCGGCGAGGAAATGGTTCAGAAGATCCAGACCGAAAACTGGATGGATTTCGACGTGCTGATCACCACTCCCGATATGATGGGTATGGTTGGCCGTCTGGGCCGTGTGCTTGGTCCCCGTGGCTTGATGCCCAACCCCAAGGCTGGTACTGTGACTCCCGACGTTGGCAAGGCTGTTACCGATGCCAAGGCCGGTAAGATCGAATACCGTCTGGACAAGACCAACATCATTCACTGCCCCATCGGCAAGGTGTCTTTCGGCACCCAGAAGCTCCAGGAGAACTTCGACACCCTGATGGACGCCATCGTGAAGGCAAAGCCTTCCGCCGCGAAAGGCCAGTATGTGCGTTCCTGCGTAGTCAGCGCTACCATGGGCCCCGGCGTGAAGATCAATCCTGCCAAGTTCATCTAAAAGATGTATTTGGGGCTTGACAAAGTCCGAATCCATTTGTTATAATAATTAAGCTGTCCATCCAAAGACAGCAGGTTTGTAAACGGTTTTGTCCGGCCTGCCGA
>DXXH01000119.1 GCA_019416395.1 Clostridiales bacterium | reverse complement strand
GGACAGATATCGATCAGTCCCATCCGGGCGGTGAGAAATGTCTTTTCGTCCACAGTACCGATAGCGGTCATATCTGCCCAGCGGTGAGCGGCGAGAAAAGCCGCGATATTATGTGGGGTAGCTTTGAAAAAGACGGCATCCTCCGGAGAGTCCATGTCGCTTGACAGACCCTGCAGATATTCTTGGTTCAATTTGGTCACCCTTTCTTTGGTTGAAAATAAAAAAGCCGGAGTCGAAAAGTTTTTTTCGATTCCGGCTTCTGCCTGGTACTACTTCGGTTATTTGATGTGTTTACGAGGGTTCGAGTCCCTCCAGATGGGGGTGGTTTCATTCAAAAACGTCACGCCGTGACGGGCTTTTTTGGCCCTGAAAACATGAAAAAACCCCGGAATTCCGGGGTTTTTTCGGCCTGGTTTCATTTTGTACCAGTAAACATGGCGCGCCAGGAGGGACTCGAACCCCCGACCTTTTGGTTCGTAGCCAAACACTCTATCCAGCTGAGCTACTGGCGCATGGGCTGTTCTCTAACAGCCTTATAATTATAATCTCTAAATTTAGAAAAGTCAAGCCTTTTTTAAAGGTTTATGAAACTTTGTCACGGAAAATCCAAAAGGCGGCAAAACATTCACGTTTCCCAAGGCTTCTCCCAGCAGCAGCTGGCCATCTTCCATGTCCAAAGATGCCTTCAACACGCTTTGGGGACGGTTGCTCCGGTTGACTACTATGGTCAGGCTGTCACGGAAGTCCTCTGAAAACACAAACCGTTCATACGCTAGTACATTGCCGTCCGCATACAAGGTTCGGTAAGCCCCTTGCCCCAGAATCCCTTTCTCCTGGGCCCGGAAAGTTCCCAGCCCTTTGTACCAGCCCAGCAATTCCTGGTCCTCTTGCCCCCAGGGATAGGTGCCCCGGTTAAAGGGATCACGATACCCTTCCATACCCGCTTCGTCCCCGTAGTAAAGGCAGGGGACCCCGGGAAGGGTATACTGCAGTAAAGACGCCAAACGCAGCCGCTTCAATCCCGTTTCCCGCTGCTCCGGGGACAGCCGCTGGGCAGCCTGCCACTCCCGGCCACGGTTGCCTGCCGGTTCGCCGCCCAGCACGGTCAGCGCCCGCTCCGTGTCGTGGGTGCCAATGTGATTCATCAGCAGCCGCAAGCATTGGGGTGGGTAATTTTCCACGATGCTCTCCACGGTTTCCGCAAAATTCCGGGGATCGTTTCCCAAAAGGAATCCCAGTATGGCGTCCCGGAAGGGGTAGTTCATCACCGTGTCCAGCTGGCCGCCTAACAGGTACCGGCGGCGGATTCCATAGGCTGTTTTGTTGGAAGCGTCTTCCCAAACTTCCCCCAATACCAGCCCTTCCGGGTTCTCCGATTTTACTGCCCGGGTCAGGCTGTCCAGGAAGGGGTCGGGAAGCTCGTCAGCAACGTCCAGACGCCACCCAGACGCGCCCGCCTTCAGCCATTTCCGCACAATCCCCGTTTCCCCGTTGATGTACTGGTCGTAGCTTGGCTCCGTTTCCTTCACGTTGGGCAGGGTGTCGAAGTTCCACCAGCATTCGTAAGAATCGGGCCACTGGCGGAAGGTGTACCAGGGATAATAGGGGGACTGCTGGGAATTGTAAGCCCCTGGGGTGGAATAGCGCCCTTCCCGGTTGAAATAGACGCTGTCGCTGCCTGTGTGGCTGAATACCCCGTCGATCAGTACCCGGATCCCAAGTTTTTCCGCCGCCGCGCACAGGGAGCGGAAATCCTCTTCGTTGCCCAGCAAGGGATCGATCTTGGAGTAGTCCGCCGTGTCATAGCGGTGGTTGGAATGGGATTCGAAAATGGGGTTGCAGTACAGGCAGGTAACGCCCAGCTCTTTCAAATAGGGCAGCTTTTCCTCGATTCCCTTTAGATCCCCGCCGAAAAAGTCCGTGTTGGTGATCTTCCCTTGGGCGTTGGGGGCCCAGTCCGGCTGATCCGACCAATTTTCGTGGAAGGTGCGGCCAGTGGGGATTTCCCCTTTGGCTGTCCCCGATTTGTAAAACCGGTCCGGGAAAATCTGGTACATGACCCCGCCTTCCAGCCAGTCCGGGGTTAGAAATTCCTTGTGGAATACGGTGAGCTGCCACTGGTTGTTGCCGCCGAAAATACCGTCCCCGGCAAACCCCTTGGACAGCCGCTGGCTGCCCCGGTGGGTGCGAATCTCAAAATGGTAGAAGTACAGCCCGGCAGTGTCCGGGGTAAAGTGGCATTCCCACCACTCCTGGTTATTGCCGTTCATGCCGCACCAAAACATGTCTAAAACCTGGGACTGACCGCCTTCCCGCTGGATCACCAGATGAGCCGCCGAACAGGAAAGCTCCCGGGGAAGGGTAATGCGGTAATGGACCGCTGTGCCTTCCGCCACGGCGCCCAAAGGATCCCTGTACTTTTTGCTGCGGGAATTAAACATACGCTCTTTGCCTTCTTTCTGGGGATCCGGAAACGCTCCGGATCCAGGATGGGGAACAAGGAAAGCGCAGCGTAAAGCCGTTTTGCACGGTTTCACGCTGCACCTGATTCTTACATGGGAATAAGGCCGTTATTTTTCCGGCTTTTTAGCGCCCAGATTCTTGGTGGGCGGTACGGGGGAAGCGTGCCAGATGTTTCCAGCATACTCCCGAATGGCCCGGTCGGCGGCGAACCGTCCGGCCCCGGCGATGTTCAACAGGGACATGCGGTTCCAGCCGGTCTGGTCCTTATACAGCTCCTGAGCCCGCTGCTGGGCGTCGTGATAGGAGCGGAGATCGGCCAGCGCCATGTACCGGTCTTCCCGGAGCAGGGTGTTGAAAATATCCCGGTGCTGGCCGCCGTTCATGGACGCCAACTCGTCCATGGCCCGGTGGATCAGGCTGTCCTTCTGGTACTGGGTGTTGGGCTGATAGCCGGTGCGCTTCAGCTCTTCCACCTGGGAAGCGGTCATGCCAAAGAGAATGATGTTCTGGTCGCCCACCGTCTCGTGGATTTCCACATTGGCGCCGTCCAAGGTGCCCAGGGTGATGGCGCCGTTGATCATGAATTTCATGTTACTGGTACCGGAAGCTTCCGTGCCGGCCAGGGAGATCTGTTCGCTGATTTCCGCGGCGGGGGTCAAAAGCTCCGCCCAGGTGACGCTGTAATTTTCCACGAACACGATTTTCAGCTTTTTATTCACCCGGGGATCGGCGTTGATGACCTTGGCCAGCCCGGCGATAAACTGAATGATCTGCTTGGCGAAATAGTAGCCGGGAGCAGCCTTGGCCCCAAAGAGATAGGTGTGGGGGATGAAATCGGCGTTGGGGTTCTCCCGCAGCCACTGGTACGTGGCCAGAATGTTCATGGCGTTCATATGCTGGCGCTTGTACTCGTGGAGACGTTTCACCTGCACGTCGAACAGGGAATCCGGATCCACCACCTCGTTCTGGGTCTTTTTCAGGTAGGCGGCCAGGCGCTCTTTGTTGGAATGCTTGATTTCCTCTAACTTTTTCAGCACCGAGGCGTCGTCCTGATACTTGGTCAGTCCCTGGAGCTTGTCGGCATCGTAGATGTATTCCTTGCCAATCAGGTCGGTGATCAGGCTGGCCAGCTTGGGATTGGACTGGTTCAGCCACCGCCGGTGGGCAATGCCGTTTGTCACGTTGGTAAACTTTGCAGGCTCTTCCTCATAGAAGTCGTGGAACACGTCGTCTTTCAGGATCTCGCTGTGCAGGGCGGACACGCCGTTGACGCAGTGGGAACCGATGACCGCCAGATTGGCCATCTTCACGTAGCCGTCGTTCAAGGGAGCCATGCGGTAGATCTTGGCCTCGTCCACGCCCTTGGCCCGCATCTCTTCCCAGAAGCGCCGGTCGATCTCTTCCACGATCTGGTAAATACGGGGCAGGCGCATTTTGAACAGATCCCGGTTCCAGGTCTCCAAAGCCTCGCTCATGACGGTGTGGTTGGTGTAGGCCACGGTCCGCTTGACAATGTCCCAAGCAGCGTCCCAGCCATAGCCGCACTCGTCCAGCATGACCCGCATCATTTCCGGAATGGCCAGTACCGGGTGGGTGTCGTTCAGGTGGATGGCCGCCAGCTCGGGGAGCTGGTCCAGATTGCCGTGGGCGTACAGATGCCGCCGGATAATGTCCTGAATGGAAGCGGACACCAGGAAATACTGCTGGGAAAGCCGCAGCAGTTTGCCGTCGGTGTGGTTGTCCTCAGGATAGAGCACCTTGGTGATGACCTCGCTCATGGCCTGCTGCTCCATGGCCCGCATGTAGTTGCCGCCGTTGAAGAGCTTCATGTCGAACTTGTCGTTTTCCGCCTTCCACACACGGAGCAGGCTGATGCCTTTGCCGTCCATGCCGGCGATATACATGTCATAGGGAATGGCGGTGACAGTGGTGTAATCCTTGTGGCGTACGGAATGGTACTGGTCGTGCCACTGCTCCTCGATGTGGCCGCCAAAGCGGACTTCCACAGAGCTTTCAGGCACCCGCTGGAGCCAGATACCGCCGCCGGGCAGCCAGAAATCGGGCAGCTCGGTCTGCCAGCCGTCCACCAGCTTCTGGCGGAACAGGCCATATTCATACCGCAGGGAATAGCCCATGGCGGGATAGCCCTGGGTGGCCAGGCCGTCCATGAAGCAGGCGGCCAGACGGCCTAAGCCGCCGTTGCCCAAGCCGGCGTCGGGTTCCTGTTCGTAGAGAGAGTCCAGCTTGATGCCATATTCGGAAAGGGCTTTGCGGAAGGTTTCTTCCAGGCCCAGGTTATACAGGGTGTTGCGCAGGGAACGGCCCAGCAAGAATTCCATGCAAAGGTAATAGATTTGTTTGGTGCCTGTTTTTTCGGCATTGGAGACAAATTCGGCCCGGCCTTTGGTCATCAATTCCCGGACAATGAGGACGCTGGCCTTGTAATACTCCTCGTCGGTAGCGTTTTCCAAAGAGACGGCGAAGGTGTGGGCCAGTTTATCCTGGATCGCCTCCTTGATTTGCTCGACACTCAGTTTATAATCCATCGAAATTCCTCCAAAAACTATTTAAATTGCATAAAATCAATCAATTTATTATCTTGGAACAAATTTTCCATGTGCATTATACACTAAAAGAAGGGCAAAAACAACCGCAATAAAGCTCCAAGCTGGGGCCACATATTTGTACATTCTTTACAAAGTACCATGGCTGCTTGGGGAACACAGGTCATTTTTCAATAGTATCATAGCACAAACGGGGCCTGGATACAATAAAAATCAGGTAAAAAGGGCGTTTCAGGAAAATTCCAGGAAAAAAAGAGAAAGCTCTTCCCGAAATGGGGATTTTGCAATATAATAGG
This sequence comes from Clostridiales bacterium, assembly GCA_019416395.1. Taxonomy (GTDB): domain Bacteria; phylum Bacillota; class Clostridia; order Oscillospirales; family Acutalibacteraceae; genus Acutalibacter. Next base: position 554 of record DXXH01000119.1, on the reverse strand, counting down.
TTTACGCGGGAGCCGCCAGTGGCTCCAGGACCGGGAAAGGATGGGTTTCAGAAATGGAAAAACGGCGGGTGCGGCTGGAGATTAACGGGGTGGTCTGTGGGTTGATCACCCAGGAAAGCGACGAATACATGAAGTCTTTGGCAGAGGAAGTAGGGGAAATGGTGGCGGAGATTCAGATCGCCTCTCCCTACATCACCTTGGAAGCCGCCGCCATGACAGCGGCCCTGAGCTATTGCGACGATGCCCGGAAAAACGGACAGAAGCGCCAGGCGCTGCAAGACCGGGTGGACGAGCTGGAAGTGGAAGCGGAAATCTGGCAGGAAGAGCGGGACGACATGGTGAAAAACGGCCCCAATGCTGAGACGAAGGCCCACATTGAGGAGCTGGAGCGGGAAAATACAGCCCTGCAGGAAGAGGCTCAAAACAGCCAGAAGCTGCGGGAGCGGATCACCTCTTTGGAAGACGAGAACGCCGCCCTGCGCCAGGAAGCGGAACAGCTGGACCAGCTGGAAGAACTGCGCCGGGAAGTGGAGCGGCTCCAAGAGGAGAATGGC
>DXXH01000118.1 GCA_019416395.1 Clostridiales bacterium | reverse complement strand
CGATCGGCACAACTGAGGCACCGGTGATTCAACAAGACGGTCTTTACTTTAAGGATTCCGCCAGAACCGGCCAGCTTATCCCCTACGAGGATTGGCGGCTGGACGCACAAACCCGGGCGGAAGATTTGGCTTCCAGACTGTCTATTGAAGAGATTGCCGGACTGATGATGTATTCTCCTCACCAAATGGTCCCATCTATGCCTGGCGAACCTTTTCCCGGCACCTATGGCGGCAAGTCCTTTCCGGAAAGTGGCCGGGAAAAATGGGATTTGACAGACCAACAAATTTCCTTTCTAGAAAAAGATCATATCCGGCACGTTCTGGCCATGAAACTGGAAAGCGCGGAAATCGCCGCCCGCTGGAGCAACGCCATGCAGCAAGCCGCGGAAGCTCTTCCCTGGGGGATTCCTGTGAACATTTCCAGCGATCCCCGCCACGGCGCTTCCCAAGGGGGAGCGGAATTCAAAAGCGGCGGGAAAGACGTTTCCAAATGGCCGGAAGGCTTGGGGATCGCAGCCACTTTCTCTGCGGAAATCTGCGGCCAATTGGGTGAGGCCATTTCCAAGGAATACCGGGCACTGGGGATCACCACCGCTCTGTCCCCTCAGGTAGACCTGGCTACAGAACCACGATGGATGCGCTTTGAAGATACCTTTGGAACCCACCCGGACCAAGTGACCGAGTTGGGAAGGATTTACTGTGACAGCCTGCAAACCACCGAAGGCAGCCCGGACGGCTGGGGAAAAGACAGTGTCTGCGCCATGGCCAAACACTGGCCCGGGGGCGGTCCCTGCGAAGCGGGACGGGACGCCCATTATCCCTTTGGGAAATTTGCTGTTTATCCCGGCGAAAACTTTGAAAACCACTTAAAGCCCTTTACGGAAGGCGCTTTTCGGCTTCAGGGCCCCACTGCCTGCGTTTCCGCGGTCATGCCCTACTACACCGTTTCCTGGAACCGGGACATCAAAAACGGGAAAAACGTGGGCAATTCCTACAGTGAATACCTGATCCACGACCTGTTGCGCAACACCTACGGCTATGACGGGATCGTCTGCACAGACTGGGGAATCACAGGGGATCCGGCTCCCACCATGGACTCCTTCGGCAGCCGGTGTTATGGGGTGGAGTCCCTGACGGAAGCCCAGCGCCATCTTCTGGCCATAGAAAACGGCGTGGACCAATTTGGTGGCAACTGCGCCATTGAGCCGATTCTGGAAGCCTACCGCCTAGGCTGCGAAAAACACGGGGAAGAAAAAATGCGGGCAAGAATGGAACAGTCTGCCGTACGGTTGCTGAAAAACATTTTCCGTTGCGGCCTGTTCGAGAACCCCTACCTGGACCCGGAAGAAAGCAAAAAAATCGTAGGGTGCCAAGCCTTTGTCCAAGCTGGTTACCAAGCCCAGCTGCAATCTGTGGTCATGCTCAAAAACCAGCAGGCACTGCCCATCCCCACCAGGAAAAAAGTCTATATTCCTTCCCGGAAAATCAAGGCCCGGAAAAACTTCTTCCGGGGCGATGACCCTGCCAGAGAGGTGGACCCGGTGGAAACTTCCCTGGTGGAAAAGTATTACCAGCGGGTGGATACGCCCCAGGAAGCCGACTTTGCTCTTGTGTTCCTGGAAAGCCCCCTGTCCGACGGATACTCCCAAGCGGACGCCCAAGCCGGTGGAAACGGATACGTCCCGGTGTCCCTACAATATCGCCCCTACGTGGCGGAACACGCCCGGGAAACCAGCATTGCTGGCGGGGACTTCCGGGAGACCTTCACCAACCGGAGTTACCGTGGAAAAACCGGCACCGCCGCCAACGAAGGGGATCTGGACCTGGTGTTGGACGCCAAAGCCGCTATGGGGGAAAAGCCGGTGGTCGTCTGTCTGCGCATGCACAACCCCACAGCCCTGTCCGAACTGGAACCCTACGCCGACGCCATACTGGTGGACTTCGGCGTGCAGAAACAGGTGATCTTCCACCTTGTCTCCGGTCAGGCGGAACCTTCCGGGCTTTTGCCTGTAGAGCTTCCCGCTTCTATGGAAACTGTGGAAAAGCACTGTGAAGACCGCTCTTTTGATATGGAAGTCTATGTGGATCAAGCTGGCAACAAGTACGAATATGGGTTTGGACTGAATTGGAACGGCGTGATTCACGATTCTCGGGTATCCCGGTACAAAAAGTAAAACCACTCTTCCCTTCTCTGGAAGCATCCTGCTCCTTCGGAGCGAAGCTTCCGCCTCTTTCTGACAAAAAACACCCACGCTTCCGGTAACAGCTGGAAGCATGGGTGTTTTTGTAAATGCGGGGAAATTCCCCTTCTATTTTGAACCGTTCAGAAACCCTCAGCCTGCTTTCACAGAGCCAGGACCTGACTTATTCCACATCTTGCAGGGCATCATAACCCTCTTCGCCGGTACGGACCTTCACCACGTTCTCCACGTCGTAAACGAAGATCTTGCCGTCGCCGATATGCCCAGTGTACAAAACCTTCTTGGCAGTCTCGATTACCGTACGGACCGGCACCTTGCTCACCACAACGTCCACCTGGACCTTGGGCAGCAGAGTCGCCTCTACCTGAACGCCACGGTAATATTCCGGCTTACCCTTCTGCAGGCCACAGCCCAGCACATGGGACACGGTCATGCCGGTGATGCCAACGTCCATCATGGCCTTCTTCAAAGCCTCGAAACGGGACTCCTTGCAGATGATCTCCACCTTGGTGAACTTGGGAGTCTCATCGGAGAAGGTAGGCATCTTCTGTACGGGAACCGCCTCAGCAGCAGGTACGTTGCCAGTAACCTGCACAGGAGCAGCAGGAACGTTCTCTTCCACAGTGGTGGTATCGGGAAGCATGGCATAACCAGCATAAGCGGTCAGCAGGCCATGCTCGGAGATATCCAAGCCCACCAATTCGTCCTCGGGATCAGCACGCAAGCCAATGGTGTGCTTGATGATCAGGAACACGATGGTGATGACCACAGCCACATAGATGGCCACGGTAACCACGCCCAAAGCCTGGATCCCCAGCAGATGGAGACCACCGCCATAGAACAGGCCAGGCTCGGTGGAGCTGCCGGTAGCAAACAAACCGGTCAGGATCGTGCCCAGAGCGCCGCAGACACAGTGCACGGAGATAGCGCCCACAGGGTCGTCGATCTTTGCCACCTTGTCGAAGAACTCGATGGAGAGAACCATCACCAGGCCGCAGATCAGGCCGATGAAGAACGCGCCCACAGGAGAAACGGCGTCGCAACCAGCGGTGATGCCCACCAGGCCGGCCAAAGCCGCGTTGTACACCATGGACACATCAGGCTTCTTATAACGTACCCAAGTAAAGATCAACGCTGTGCAGCAAGCAACCGCAGCTGCCAGGTTGGTGTTGAAGAACACAAGGCCCGCACGCACAATCAAATCGTCGCTGTCCATCCCCACAGTGGAAGCGCCGTTAAATCCAAACCAGCAGAACCAAAGAATGAATACACCCAAAGCCGCGGCCGTCAAATTGTGGCCCAGAATCGCATGAGGCTTGCCGTCCTTGTCATACTTGCCAATACGGGGCCCAAGGATCTTGGCGCCGATCAAAGCGCAAACGCCGCCTACCATATGTACCGCCGTGGAACCAGCAAAATCGTGGAAGCCCAGCTGTGCAAGCCAGCCGCCGCCCCAGATCCAATGGCCGGACACGGGATAGATGATCAGGGAGATCGCGGCGGAATAAATGCAATAAGCGCTGAACTTGGTGCGCTCCGCCATGGCTCCCGAAACAATGGTCGCCGATGTGGCACAAAATACCGTCTGGAAAATGGCGTATGCCCACAGGGGCACACCAGCCGGTAAAATGTGGCTGTAATCCCCCATGATCAGAGGATCAATGGTACCAAACAAGGCAGTGCCACTGCCAAACATGATACCGAATCCCACCAGCCAGAAGGCCGGGGTGCCAATGCAAAAATCCATCAGGTTTTTCATCAGGATATTGCCGGTGTTTTTTGCCCGGGTAAAGCCTGCTTCACACATGGAGAAGCCTGCTTGCATGAAGAACACCAATGCGGCGCCCACTAGTACCCAGATCGTGTTTACTGCGCTGAATTCCATGACAAACCACTTCTTTTCTTGAGATTTATCTATAGTAAAGCGGCCAGACCGCTTACCACCAGCAAACTTACCGGCAAAACAATAAAGGCGCCTTGAAAGGTGACTGTAACCTTTCAAGGCGCCTTTGCCCCGTTCCATTCCGGAGGAGAATACTCGTTTACGGAAAACCTAACCCGTTTTCCATAGTCGGCATTATACACCTGGGCCCAAAGTCTTGTCAAGGGGATTTTGCATAAAACAAGCCCTCTAACTTCAATTCTGGCGTTTTATCTCATATTATTCCCATAATATTTCTCTTATTTGTAAAATTATGCAAGTCTATCTTTTTGTTCTTGCATTTTAGTTGTATCGCGTTTCACTTATCCCCCCGCGGCGTCTCCCCTGGGCAAGAGGGGGAACCGGAAAAGGATTTCCCAACCGCTGCCTTGACAGGGAACTTCCCTTGTTATATCCTGTTCTCAAAGCCGTAATTTTGGCTTTCTATTTTCGACAGACGGAGGAGTTTTCTCATGAACATTTATGTTGCCGCCAACGCTTTCCGTGACGGGAACGGCACTCAGGAAAGACCTTTCAAACACATCAACGACGCCGCTAAAATCGCCCAGCCCGGGGATCAGGTTCTGGTGGCCCCTGGCGTATACCGGGAATATGTTGACCCTCAAAATGCCGGCACTCCAGACGCACGGATCACTTACACCAGCACCCAGCCTTTGGGCGCTGTGATCACCGGGGCGGAAATCGTCAAAACCTGGGAACCCTACCAGGGAAATGTGTGGGTCTGCCGGATCGCCAACGGGCTGTTCGGCGATTACAATCCCTATACTACCTATGTATATGGCGACTGGTACTTTGCTGGGCGCAGCAAGCATACCGGCTGTGTCTATCTCAATGACAAAGCCATGTACGAAGCAGATAGCCTGGAAGACTGCGTGAAAGGGGAAATCTACCCCTGCTCCTGGGAACCGGAAGCCAGCGTCTATAAATGGTTTACCCAGCAGGACGGGGACGTCACCCTGATCTACGGCAATTTCCAAGGCAAAGACCCCAACCAGGAAACAGTGGAGATCAACGTGCGCCGGGAGTGCTTCATGCCCTCAAAAACAGGCGTGGGATACATCACGGTCAGCGGTTTCAACATCACCAAGGCTGCCACTACCTGGGCTCCCCCTGCCGCCTATCAGGACGGCATGATCGGCCCCCACTGGTCCAAGGGCTGGATCATTGAGGATTGTGAGATCAGCAACAGCAAATGCGCCGGTATTTCCCTGGGCAAATATCTGGACCCGGACAACGACCACTATTTCACGGTAAAACACGTGAAAAGCCCCACCCAGATGGAGCGGGACGCCGTATGCCGGGGACAATATCACGGTTGGCTGAAAGAAAATGTAGGCAGCCACATTGTCCGGCGCTGCAACATTCACAACTGCGAGCAGGGCGGCATCATCGGCCGCATGGGTGCTGTGTTTTCCATCATTGAGGACAACCACATTCACCACATCAACAACATGATGGAACTGGGCGGCGCTGAAATCGCCGGGATCAAGCTTCACGCCGCAATCGACGTGATTTTCCGCCGCAACCACATTCACGACTGCACCATGGGCATCTGGTGCGACTGGGAAGCCCAAGGCACCCGGATCACCCAAAACCTGCTTTACAACAACCAGCGTCCCGCTTTCGCCCAGCCTTTAAAAGGCGGCATGATGAGTCAGGATATTTTTGTGGAAGTGGGCCACGGCCCCACGCTGATTGACAACAACGTTTTGCTTTCCGACGCCACGCTGCGCATCGCCACCCAGGGTGTGGCCATGGTGCATAACCTGATCTGCGGCGCCCTCACCTGTGTAGGGGACGGTACCGGCCCCCGGTATACCCCCTACCATATCCCTGTCT
>DXXH01000117.1 GCA_019416395.1 Clostridiales bacterium | reverse complement strand
TAGAATGAGCTTTATAAATGAATAGAGAAGGGGGCATTTGAAATGGGGCACCAGGGAGAGGTAACGTAAGGAAGTTACATCTCCCACAATTTTTATAGCCAGCCGAATGTGATTGAATTGCAGGGAATTTCAATATATCGTAGGACTATATCATGGAAAAGTCATTATTCGAGCGGATGGGCGGAACTTACCGCCATGAGGGTGACTATCTTCTGCCAAACCTCACTGTGCCGGAAAGCACTCCCGTTGGTATCTGGGGTCAACGTCGGAAGTGGTATCTGTTTGAGCATAGAAACCCACTCTACACCGCCTTGCTGTTCAGCGGGAAGTTATACGCCCACCTTGCCGACATCAACCATCAGGCACAGGAAATGTTTTCCCAGTTGATTGAGCAGATGGCAACGCGAGAGGAAATCACCGAACAGCTAAAGGAAGAAAATCAGACGGGGTGGGTTGGAAAGATGAACAACATCCGCAATCGAGCGGAAGAAATCATTTTCAACGAGTACATATACTGTTGAGAGAGCCGTGACAGATGTAAAACAGGGGGCCTGGAATAGCGTGTTCCAAGCTCCCTGTTTTGTTATAGATCAGTCCTTTGCTGTGCAGTTCCCGCCAGGGTAATCCACAAAGCTGACCGAAACATTGGGATCGTTCGGGATTTCGAGGGGCGGAATTTTACCGCTCTCAATGTCCGCAATAATCTGCTGCCATTCTTCCTCAGTACGGGTGGGAGGAAGAAAAGGCGTATCTTCATCCAAATCTCCCGCATCCTTTAGTCCCCACGAGTATTCCACCCCATCGCGCTGGTCAAACTGGCCCTTCGGGATATTGAGTGCATCAAATAACTCATTCAATTTCTCGTCAGGATTAGGGGTGAGGTTTCCATCTTTGTCAATGGAAAATCTTGTGGTGCGCATCACTTCACCACTGGCAACTGGCCGCTGACTGCCGTCCTCGTTTGTGATAAAATGTCCAAACTCTGCATCGCCAGCTGCAGATGCCGCGAAAGCGGTTGTTGCCCCAACCACCAGGGCAACGGCGAGGGCCAGCGCTAAAACAGACGCTTTTTTATACTTCATAATGGCTTCAATCCTTTCTTCGATTGCAAGTTTGCTGAAATGGTTGTAGGGGGAGAAGCACCGGCTCCGGGTTTCCTCCATATTAATCAGGGTCAGCGCATAGGAGGCTTTCTCCCTGCCGCCCAGGGTGTCCATTACCCGTTCATCGCAGGACAGCTCCAAATCCCGGTTGGCCAGGACGTACATCACCCAGGCCAGTGGGTTGAACCAATGGACGCAAAGCACAGCGGCGAACACCAGCTTCACCACGCTGTCAAAGCGCCAGATGTGAATATATTCATGGGTGAGGATATAGGTCAAGGCGGTTTCATCGCCCCGTTCCATGTCCTCCGGGAGCAGAATCACCGGGCGCAGAACGCCATAGGTCAGCGGCGAGGACACCAGGGTTGACTGCCGCACCTCCAGCGGCCTGCGCAGCGTCCGCCCCGCCAGCCAGCGCCGGACAGCGGGGGTATCATCCGGGGTAGAAGTGCGGAACCGCAGTCTGGCCCGCACGTAGGACACTGTAAAATATGCCGCCATCAGCGCCGCTCCAGCCAGCCAGACCATAGGCAAAACTGCGCCGGGGGCTGTTTCAGCCGATGCAGGTGTACCGGCGGGTATTCCCACAGTCGGTATCCCTGGGACTGCTACCCCACCCGCCGCCAGATAGTCGCCCACCACCGGCAAATGCTTTGCGGGAGCGAACAGGCCGAACGGCAGGGGAATGGTGAACGGCAGGAGCAGCCGCAGCGCCGCCATTTCCCACAGGGCCAGAAACGCCCCTTTGGGCAGGCGGTGGAGGGCCAGCGCCCGCACCACCACGATGAACAGGATGAACGCCCCGCCGGATAAGGTCATTTGCACAAGGCTCATTCGCTCTCCTCCTGAGCTTGCAGCTCCGAAACCATGCGCCGCAGGTTGTCGATCTGGGCCTTTGACAGCTTCTGATGGCCCAACAGGGACGCGAACAGCAGGTCGGGGGAGCTGTCGAACAGCTTGTGGAGCAGTTCCTCCGTTTCCGCCGCCTGTACCACATCCCTGGCAATCAGGGCATGGCACAGAAAGTTCGGCTCCCGTCGCTCAATGGCGCCCTTGGCGATACACTTTTTGATGACGGTATAGGTGGTATTCATGTTCCAGCCGGTGCTTTCTTTGAGTATATCTGAAATTTGTTTTGCTGGCATATCCCCTTCTTTCCACAGCACATCCATGACTTTCAGCTCCGAGTCAAAGAGCTTGACGGCCATTTCAATCACTTCCTTTCAATCTATTGCAATAGTTTACAATGTATACACTATCACAGTCGTGTGGGTTTGTCAACACTATTCCAGTAGTTTATAAAAAGTTCAAATTTGCCGGAACGAAAAAATTTTTTGAAAGTTGCATTGACAAACATCAGTTTCATATGGTATTCTACAATACTCTCTTGCGGGAGTGCCAACTGAATAGGCTATCCTGACTGAAACAGGTAAAGCCGGTTACATACACAAACCAAAACGAACACCAGCGGGGCGGGGGCCGTCCTGCTGGTGCGGTTGTGTATGTGACCGGCTTCTTCTTTGCTCCAAACAACTGAATGACCGTCTGAATGGGATACTCCGCTGTGACCTCCACCGGGGAGTGAGCGAGACAACGCCGCTGACGCTGTCAGGGGCAGGAACGCCATTCAGGGAACACGGCGGTTAGGGGGATGCCGTCCGCAGACGGCGGGGGCAAAGCCCCCCTCCCCCTCGGAGAGCCCACGGACATCTTTCCAGCCCGGAGGGCTGAAAGTGTCATAGTGGGTTAGATACTTTGAAAAAGTATCTAACGAGAACGGCGCGGGTTGCGCGGAACGGAGGTTCAAATGGAAAAAACGAATTTCACTGTGGCGAGGGTCGTCACCCACACCAGGGCGGGCGTGGGCAAGTGCGAACGCCACAACGAGCGGAAAAACGAGAGCTACGGCAATATGAACGTGGATTTGGAGCGCACCCCCATGAACATCCACTTCAAGGCCTGCGGAGAATTGACCTACAATGAAACGCTGGACAAGCTGGTGGCGGATGGGTCGGTGTCCTTACGCGGGCTGAAAGAGAGCGCCAAAATCTATGACGAGATGATTTTGGATGTAAATACGGACTACTTCGAGCAACACGGCGGCTACAAGTTCGCCAAGGAGTTCTACGGGGAAGCCTACCGCTTTGCCTGCAAGCTGTACGGAGAGCAGAACATCCTCTCCGCCGTCATGCACGCCGATGAAATCAATCTGGCCCTGACTGAGAAATACGGCTATCCCGTCTACCACTACCACCTCCACATTGTAGCACTCCCGGTGGTGGAAAAGCAAGTGCTGTGGTCAAAACGGTGCAAGGACAAGGCGCTGGTGGGGACGGTCAAGGAGACCGTTCAGCAGGTCAGCCATTCCAAGAAGTGGAAGTCCCAGCGGGCGCTGGACGAACAGGGCAAGCCCGTCGTTGACTATCAGGGCAGGCCAAAGTACATTCCCTCGTACAGCATTTTGCAGGACGAATTTTGCCGCCATATGCAGGAGGCGGGCTTCACCGATTTTGTCCGTGGGGAGCGCGGCAGCACGGCGGATAACCTGTCCTGTCTGGAACATCAAATCAAGCAGGATAAGGCCCGGCTGAAAGAAATCCAGGAGAAAGTACGGGCCGAGGAAAGCAAACTCGCCGCAATCCAGCCAGTCAGTAAGACCCATGCCGAGATCGACGAGATGGGCAAGAAAACGCTGACCGGCAAGGTCACGGTCTCCCAGGCCGACTTTGACACCCTCACCCAGCTTGCCAAGGAGGGAATTTCCGGGCGGGGGCAGCTTAACCGGCTGAAAGAGGAAAATCAGCAGCTTTACTCCCGAATATGGAGTTTACAGGGCAGCTTGAACCGGCTCCAAGGGCAGTTCAACGAGCTGGCGGAGCGGTGCCGCCCCTATCTGGAAGCGGTCAGGGCCATGCCGGAACGGGTCAAGGATTTTCTGGACAGCGTTTTGGCTCCGCTTCGTAAGCGGGAAGAAGAACAGGGCCGGTCTATTATGTACGTAAAGGATAAATCAGGGAAAAACAGGGGTGATATTCGATGAATATTGTTTTAGAGCTGACAGAACGTGAGCAGGAAATTTTCGATGAAGTGATGAAGCGGGTAGATGAAACAGCGGCTTTCCTCGCCGGTTTATCCCATATGGAACGGTTAATCTGGCTGAAAGAACATCAATACAGCCACCCCATTAGCTTTGAGCGGGAGATCGGCGGCACTATTTACACCGTCAACGCCCATTTCAGCGAGAGCGCCACTGAAACCACTGAGGAAAAAGTAAATCGAATTCTTTTCTCAAGTATTGCACGTTAAAGTGTTGAAGTTTTGCAGCCGATGTGGTATGATAATGGCACCCCGCAATTCATATCACATTCGGCTGCGGAAAGGAGCGTATTTTGAAGAAAAAGCAGCCAAATGAGCAGAGAATTACTGTTCTCTATGCCAGATTATCCCGTGACGATGAGAAAGAGGGTATCTCGGGCAGTATCCAAAATCAAAAGATTATCCTGGAGAAGTTCGCCGCAGACAACCACCTGCCTAATCCCCGATTCATGTTTGATGACGGGTACTCCGGGGTTACGTTCACCCGTCCGGCCTTTATGGAGATCATGGATTTGGCCGAGCAGGGGCTTGTGGCAAACCTTGTTGTGAAAGACCACTCAAGGCTGGGCCGTAACCGCCTTGTGGTGGGCCAGCTTCTGGAGGAAGATTTTGTCCGGCTGAACGTGCGGTACATCGCCATCATGGACAACATCGACACCGCCAACGGGGTCAGCGATATTGTTCCGATGCAAGACCTTTTTAATGAATGGCACGCGAAAAATACCAGCGACAAGGTTCGCCGTGTCATGCAGAGCCGGGGCAACGCCGGGATTCCACTCACCACCAACCCGCCCTACGGCTACACAAAAGCCCCGGAGGATAAAAACAGGTGGATCGTGGACGAGCCAGCGGCGAAGATTGTCAAGCGGATATTCCAGATGTGCATCAGCGGCCTGGGGCCTACCCAAATCGCAAAGAAGCTCAAGGCGGAGCAAGTACCTACGCCGACCGAGTATTGGCGCAGCATCGGCAAGAAATGCGGCCCTGGCACGGGACGGCCATTCAACTGGTGTTCGCACACGGTGGCGGAGATTTTAGACCGGCAGGAATATGTGGGCGACACGGTGAATTTTCGTTCTTTCAGCCAGTCCTTTAAGCAGAAAAAGCGGCTGGACAAGCCCCAGGAGGAATGGAAAATCTTCCCGGACACCCACCCCGCCATCATTGACCGGGAGACTTTTGCTCTTGTTCAAAACCTCCGTCAGCACCGCCGCAGGCCCACAAGGACGGGCGCTGTGAGTATGTTCTCCGGGCTTCTCTACTGCGCCGACTGCGGGAGCAAGCTGGGGTACAGCGCCACCAATAACTACAAGCGGGAACAGGCGTTTTTCTTCTGTTCCGCCTACCGCAGTAATTCCGATGCCTGCTCCGCCCATTTCATCCGGGAGAAAGTGATTGGAGAGTTAGTGTTAGAGGGCCTGCAAAGGCTGCTGTGGTACATCCAAGTCTATGAAAAGCGGTTTGCCCAGGAGCAGATGGAGCGGTTTGGTCTGCAAGAGAAAAAGGCGCTGACCGCCAAGCGCCGGGAGTTGGACAAGGCCAAGGTTCGAGTTGTGGAAATCGACCAGCTTATCCAGAAAAGCTACGAGGATATGACCAAGGGCCTGCTGACCGAGGAACGCTTCGCCACGCTGACGGTATCGCTGGAAACCGAGCAGAAGCAGTTGAAAGCGGCTATCCCGGAGATGGAAGCCCGTCTGGACGCTACCACGGATAAGGCCGATGATTTGCAGCGGTTCATTGAGCGGGCCAGACAGGTGACACAGCTGACGGAGTTGACGCCTGAAATCGTCCATGAGTTCATTGACAAAATCGTGGTGTCCAAGTCGGAAAAGGTGGACGGAAAGCGGTATCAGCGGGTGGACATTCACTACAACACCATTGGACTTTGGACAGCGCCGGAGCCGGAAACGCTGGAACGGGAATATCTGGCCTACTATAATTCCATGCAGAAGCGCAGGAAAAAGACGGCATAGCCATCGCTACGCCGTCCAAATTGAATGATTTTCACTTACGGGCCCGGCCCTGGGGGCAACTTCCTTATGGGAGTTGCCCCCAGGAGAGCCTTTTATTTTGCGCCACGAAATCTGACATGATCAAACTATGTAAC